>NZ_JAHCZC010000054.1:0-12999 GCF_018501135.1 Campylobacter sp. 2018MI13
CATAACTCTCCTTTATTTTTCATATCATAGCATTATTGAAGAATATTTCTTGGTTTGCAAGTGTGTTTAAAAGTTAAAATATGATTTTTAAATTCTTAGAATTTAAAATGGATAATTAAATATTTTTAATACTTTTAATGCGTTTTTATGAATATGAGTAGTTATAGTGAAATTAAGCTAGGAAAACCTAGCTTAATTTTTTAATGTAGTTCTTTCCAGATTGCGTTTTTCCAAGCATAAGCTAATATTGCTAATAATGCAAAATAAGCCATTATTTTGTATCCTAAATCTTCGCGTTCAGCTTTTTTACTATCTCCAACGCTAGTTAAATAAGCAACAATATCATTTTGAGCTTGTTCGTTAAGTCCAACTCTAGGCATTGCAGTTCCTGGAAGTTGTTTTTGAGTATCGTTTATAAATTTATGTAAATACTCATCTCCTTTAGCACGAATTATTATTGATAAATCAGGTGGCGTTGAACCCATATAATCTTTTAAATCTCCGCCATTTACTTTAGCAATAAAACCATCATATTTAACATCATGACATCTTCCGCAAGCTTCTTCAAAGATAACTTTTTTGTTCTCAAAATTAATTTTTGCAACTTTTTCGCTATCGCTTAATTTACTTGCATTTATTTCATTAGCAATTTTTGCTTTTTTTGCTTCAAGAGCAGCTTTTCCGATACTATTTAAATATCCTACTATATTAGCAACTGATTGAGCATTTTCATCACTTATACTGCCATCATCTTCTAAAAATGCTGTCATCATAGGATGTGGATTTTCATCATTATATTTTTTGTTATTTTTCATAGCAAGTGCAGGATTAAGAGAAATTGCCATTAAGAATTTACTATCATAAATAGCTCCTGCTGTGCTTAAATCAGGATAAATAATACCTTGAGCGCTAATTCCATCATCAGCAGCTACTAATTCATCAAATTCAACTCTATGACAGCTAGCACAATTAGCTTCAAAATCAGCCTTTCCAGCTTCAACATCAGTTTTTAAACTAGCTATTTTATCAACATTAGCCCAAAGTTTTTTAGTATCTTCTAATTTTTTTGTAGCAAAATCAATATCATCTTTTTTACCACTTTCATTAGCTTTTTTTAATTCAACTTCAGCTTGAGCTATATCGCCTGCTTTAAAATCAAAATTAACTTCGCTAGTATGTTCGTGCATTTGTGAATGAGCGTAAGGCTCAACTCCCCAATAAACAATACCTGTGAATATAACTAATATTGCAAATATTTTTAACTCTTTCATTACTTAGCCTTTCTTTCCATAAGAGTAATTACTGGTAAAACTACTATTAATAATGCTAAAAATGTAACAGAAGCAATAGTTGCTATTGTATTATTAATTCCAACAGGAGGTAATTTACCATAAATAGTAAGAACAATCATATCAATTACTAATAGCCAAAACCATACAAAAAATGCTCCACGCTTATGTGCAGGCGCTACTACATTTGAGCGGTCTAGGAATGGTAATACAAAGAAAATTATTTGAGCTATACCAAAGCAAGCAAGACCAACTTCATAAGAAAATCCTCTTAAGATTTCATAACTCCATAAGAAATACCATTCAGGATAAATATGTGGTGGAGTTTTAAGTGCATTTGCTGGTTCAAAGTTAATTGGATCCATAGCAAAATCATAGTGAAAGCATACTAGATAAAAATAGAAAATCATAAATAAGCAAACATAAAAAATATCTTTACATAAGAAATCAGGCCAAAACGATATAACTTTAGCTTCTTTTTTCTTGCCAGCTAAATATTTTTCAGCTTCTAAATCAAAATCAATTTCTTCAGCAATTTCGTTATTTACATGTGGAAATCTTAAAGCATAAAAGTGAATTGCAACAAATGCAATAACAACTATTGGTAATAAGCAAACATGTAGCATAAAAAATCTATTTAATGTAGCATCTCCAACAGCGTAATCACCTCTAATCCATTCAACTAATTCAGGTCCTATGAAAGGAATACCACCAAAAAGATTAGTAATAACCATAGCAGCCCAATAGCTCATTTGTCCCCAAGGTAGCATATAACCACTAAATGCTTCAGCAGAGAATAATACGAATAATACCATACCACTTATCCAAATGATTTCACGACCTTTTTTATAAGAGCCATAATAAATACCTGTTAATAAGTGTATATACATTACTAAAAATACTACCGACGCAGCAACCCCGTGCATATGTCTCCATAGCCAACCATATTCAACTTCTTGCATAATAGTTTTATTTACACTATCAAAAGCAAGTGCAACATCAGGTTTATAATACATTACAAGTAAAAGTCCTGTAATAAATAGTATTGCAAACATAGTAAGTAAAATTACTCCCATTGCCCATAAAAAGTTAATTTTCTTAGGAATCCAGTATTGTGTCATCATAACTTGCATAAATTTTTTGATAGCAAGTCTTTGATCTAGCCAATCAACAATTCCATTTGATTTTTCAAAATGTGCCATGATTAAGCCTTTCCTACATTTTTCATAATTTCTTCATACTCTTTGCCAACTTCTCCTAAAACTAATTTAGTTCCATCAATTGAAAAAGGTGGAATTTCAAGTGGTTTAGGAGGTGGTCCTGACATATTTTTTCCGCTTACATTAAATTTTCCACCATGACAGGCACAAACAAATTCTTTATCAGCTGAATGATATGCTGGAATACAACCTAAATGAGTGCATAGTCCAATTACTACCGTATATCTTGCATCTCCTGCTATTATATCTGTATTGCTTTGTTCCATATCACTTGATTTTTTTAGAATGAATATTGGTTTTTTTCTCCATTCAACAGTTCTTAGCTCTCCATCAGCTAAAGGCGATAAATCAACGGTTGTAAAACCTGCTGCTTTTACACTAGGAAGTGGATCCCAAGTTTTTTTCATACCCACTAGTGTAAAAACACCACCAACAGCCGCAGCAGCGCCTAATGTAAAGCCCATAAAGCTTCTTCTACTAGCCATACTTATCCTTTCATAAAATTTGAAAATAAATAGCTAGTTTAGTGAAAATTGGGTAAATATTACAAGAGTATATTATTATTAATAGTTTTGGAATATTATTTGCTATGGGATTTTTGCATTTTAATTTAAGGAGAGAAAATGGAATTTTATAAATCTAAACCATTGATTGTAAGTGCCTTAGCCGGTAGAGATTTAAGAAATAAATTAATTAGCTCAAACATAGCTAATATTGATACTCCTTTTTATAAATCAAGAGATATTGATTTTGAAACAGCCTTAAACGAAAATGCAAATAAACTTTACAAAACTACACAAAATGCACAAATTGCAGCTACAAATTTTATGCATTTTGGAAAAGGTATGAGTAATAAACTAGCAGTTACTAATGAAAGGCATTTACAACCATTAGAATTTGAAAATAGCGAAAATGGAACTATTTTTGCTAGAGATGGACATTTGCAAAGAAATGATGCAAATACCGTTGATTTAGATGTAGAAACAAGTGAATTAAGCAAAAACGCAATTATGATTAGTGCGCTTGATTCTGTGCTAAAAAAACAAAGTGAAGTTGTAAGAACTATAATTGAGAGTAGTTCTAAATTAAGTTAAGGGATAATTTATGGCATTTTTAAGCGATTTTGATATTAGTGGATATGGACTAAGCGCTCAAAGATTTAGAATGAATTTAATTAGCTCAAATATAGCTAATGCAAATACTACTAGAACAAATGAAGGTGGTCCTTATAGAAGGCAAGATGTAGTATTTAAAGCCGTTAATTTTGATGATGTTTTAAATGAAGAAATTAATTCTAAAAATAGTTTTTTTGAGTATGAAAATCCTTTAAATGACCCTGTAAATTTTCCTGAAGCAAAGCCTGCTGTTATGGGTGTAGTAGTAGATAAAGTAGTAAGAGATGATAAGGATTTTATATTAAAATACGAGCCAAATCATCCCGATGCAAATGCTAAAGGATATGTAGCATATCCTAATATAAATCCTGTTGTAGAAATGAGTAATTTAATTGAGGCAACAAGGGCTTATCAAGCAAATGTGGCAGCATTTACAAGTGCTAAAACAATAGCTCAAAGTGCTATTGATTTATTAAGATAGGAATTTAAAATATGAATAATATTAAAATCAATCCAAGTTTGATTCAAAGTATTGAAAATACCAAATCAAATTCTAATAAAGTTGATAATGGTTTTTCATTTGCAGATGCTTTAAAACAAGAATTAGAAGAGCTAAATAAAGAACAAATTGTATCAGATAAAGCTATGGCTGATGTAGCTACTGGAAATGTGAAAGATTTACATCAAGCAGCTATTGCTATTAACAAGGCTGAAACAAGTATGAAATTTATGTTAGAAGTTAGAAATAAAGCTATTAACGCATACAAAGAGATAAGTAGAACTCAAATATAAAAAATGCAAACACCTTACGAGCCTAGTAAAAAGACTTTTATAGTATTGTTTTTTTTGTTGCTCGCTTCTTTTTTTATTATTTTTTCTTTTGTTAGAAGCAAAACTAATGAAAGGAATGTAGGTAGTATTGAAAGAGGTGAGCGAGTAGGTGCTTTAAATGGAGATATTATTAGTGCTGATGGATATACATTAGTAACTAGTAGAAGAATTTATAGAGCTGAAATTGATATTAGAAGTATTAATTTAGATAAATTAGATTATTTTTTAAAATTATTTCAGATTTATGCCTTTATTGATGATAAAGAAATGAAAGATATTAAAGCAAGATTATTAAAAGCTTTAAAGCAAAAAAAGGTTTATAATTTTGTTTTATCAAAAGATATTGATTCAAAAGCTGCAAGTTATTTACAAGAATTATCTAAAAAACTTTATGTTTCAGGATTTTTTAAATCCTTTAAAAATGCAAATGGAAAAGTAAGCACAAGAAGACTTGAGATAATTGAACATAAAGAAGAAAGAGTTTTTTCTAAAGGAGATATTTTAACCCCAATTCTTGGTTATTCTCAACTAAGTTTAGAAGATGGAATATATTCAAATATTCCAAAAAAAGGTTTGGAAAAATATTATGAGCAGTATTTAAGCCCTAAAAGTGATTATAAAATAACAGGTAGTAAGGATATTGGTGGAAATATAATTATAAATTCTGATAGCTTTTTAAGTGATAGAATTAATGGTAGTAATGTATATTTAAATGTAAATTTAAAGCTTCAAAAAGGGTTAGAAAATATAGCAAGTGTTGCTAGAAAAAATTTTGGTGCTAAGCAAGTAATAATAGGCATTTTAGATAGCAAAGACGCAAGTGTAATTGCACTAGCAACTAGCAAAAGGTATGACCCATATCATAGAAAAAGTGATTTATCGTATCTAAATACTGATGCTGTAGAATTTGAATACGAACCAGGCTCGGTAATTAAACCAATTGCTTTTGCTAATTTATTAAAACTAAATCGTATAACCCCTTTTGAATGGGTAAAGACTTATGGCGGAAGAATGAAGCTTGATAAGTTTTACATAACAGATACACATCCTATGGATAGTATGATTGCTGAAGATATTATAGTTCATTCATCAAATATAGGAATGGTTCAAATTTCTAATAAAGAAAATGTAAAAGAATTAATTAATGGTTATTTGGAATTTAATTTAGGAAATTTAACTGGTATTGATTTGCCTTATGAAAAAGCAGGTTTTATAAAAGATGCTAAAAAAACTTATGAAGTAGAAAAAAATACTATGGCTTATGGATATGGTTTTAGAACCACTTTTATACAACTTTTAGCAGCTTATAATGTATTTAATAATCGCGGAATTTGGATTAGTCCTAAAATTGCTAAATACTATAATGAAGATAAGGAATTAAAAGAAATATATACTAAAACAGAAAAAGAAGTCTTGCCACTTGAAATTGCAAAGCAGATGAATAGGATATTAATAAAAACTGCAAATCAAAAATCTTTAGCAAAATATTGGCCTTTAGGAATTAGCGTAGGTGGTAAAACAGGAACAGCAAGAATTAGCGTTAGTGGAAAATATGAAAGAGAATATAATGCAAATTTCTTCGGTTTTGCAAATGATGAAAACAATAGATACACAATTGGTGTTTTAGTAATGAGCCCTGATAAAGATAAAGAAGGATATTATGCAGCTCAAACAGCTTTACCTGTTGCAGCACTTGCTATTAATCAATTAATAGAAGATGGTTTTTTAAAGCCAAGTTATAATAGAATTGATTAATATTTATTTTATAAAATGCCCCTAAAAACGGATAAATAATGCAAAATATTAAAAATCAAATGATTTCATTTGCTAATGAAATATTAAAAAATTTTAATGGTGCTGTTTTAGGGCTTAGTGGTGGGCTTGATAGTGCTATTGTATTAAGAATATTAAGCGAGTGCGAAAAAAAGCCACATTGTCTTATAATGCCTACTAATATTTCAAATAAAACAAATCTTGATGACGCTATTAATTTAGCAAATAAATATGCTTTAAAATATGAAATTATAAATATTCAAAACATTTTAGATGAATTTATTAAAGCAAGTGGTTCTAATGACAAGGTATTAATAGGAAATTTTGCAGCTAGGATTAGAATGACTTTATTATATGATTATTCAGCTAAGCATAATTTATTAGTAGCAGGGACAAGCAATAAGAGTGAATTAATGTTAGGATATGGCACTATTTGGGGAGATTTAGCTTGTGCTTTTAATATTTTAGGTGATTTTTACAAGAGTGAATTATTTGAGTTTGCTAAATTTTTAGAACTACCTAATAATATAATTAGTAAAAAACCAAGTGCAGACCTTTATGAAGGTCAAGATGATGAGAGCGATATTGGTTTTACTTATACAGAAATTGATAAGTTTTTAAAAAATTATGAAAAAAATATAATTGATAATAATTATATAAAACTATTAGATAGAATAAATAAAAATAAGTTCAAAAGAGAAAATATAAAAATATTTAAAAGGTCATAAATATGAAAGAAATTTCTTGTTTTTTAAATGTAATTACAGAAGATGATAAAGAGTTTTTAATTAAATCATTAGATAATGATATAAATAGTATTAAATTATTAGAAGATAGTTTAAGTGAAATTTATAAAGGTTCTCGTATAGTTTTAACCAATAATCACACAGCAGCACACCATTTAGCTTTAAGTGCGATTGATTTAAAGCGTGGAGATAAGGTAATTTGCTCTGTAAATTCATTTCCAACAATTGCTCAAAGTATTAGATATTTTGATGCTGAACCTATTTTTGTAGATGTTGAGCTTGATAGTTTTAATATTGATATAAAGAGTTTAGAAGAAGCATTAATTAAACATAATCACAAGAAATTAAGAGCAGTTTTTGTAAATCATACCGCAGGACTTGCAGCAAAACTTGATGAAATTAGAGCTTTATGTGAAAAATACAATGTATCTGTAATAAATGATTGTGGTTTTGCACTTGGTATGGAGTATAAAGGCGAATTAGTAGGAACTAAGGATTTAATATCTTCTTTTGGGTTTAATGCGATGAGAAAAGACCCTGTGTTTGCAGGCGGATTTTTAGTAATTAATGATGAAAAAGTTTATGAAAGAGCAAAATTATTAAACTCAAATGGAATTTCATCAAATGCTTGGGGAGATGATGGCAATCTTGGATATTTTTATGATGTAACAGATATTGGACACGAGTATGAAATCACTAAAGTATGTGCGTCTTTAGCTTTATCTAAAGTAAAAAATTATAAATATTACTTAAAAAGAAGAAGAGAAATAGCAAATATTTATAATGAAGAGCTAAAAGGTTTAAAACATATTAAATTGCCTACAACAACCCCAGAACACACATTTTTAAGATACATAATAAAGGTTGATAAAAATAGAGATAATTTTGCTAAAAAGCTAAAAGAAATGGGGATAAATACAGGAATTCATTTTATACCTTTAAATTTCTTAAGTTACTATAAACAAAAATATAATCTAAAAATCAATGATTTTCCAAATGCTTTAGCAAACTATGCTCAGATTTTATCAATACCAATTCATATAAATCTTAGCGATGAAGATGTAAAAAGAGTTTGTGATGCTATAAAAACTCTTGATTCAAGCTGGATTTAATGGGTTTTATTGATAGATATTTTTTTAATCCTAATTTATGGCAAAAGATTTTAATTTTCACTCTTTTGCCGTTTTCTTATATATATTCTTTTATTGCTAGTAAAAACTTTAAATCTACAAAGAAAAATGATTTTAAAATTCCAATAATTAGCGTAGGAAATATCAGCGTAGGCGGTAATGGTAAAACCCCATTTTGCAAGGCTTTAAGCGATATGCTTTATCCTATTTATAACGATGATATTTTTATTATTCTTCGTGGTTATAAACGCAAAAGCAAGGGTTTGCTTGTAGTAAAATTGCATAATCAAATTCTAAGCGATTATTTAAACGCAGGTGATGAAGCATTAGAACACGCTTTATTTACAAAAGCAAATGTAATAGTTAGTGAAGATAGAATTAAAGGCATTCAAAAGGCTATTAGTTTGGGTGCAAAATGTATTATTTTAGATGATGCTTTTTCTAAGACAAATATAAAAAAATTTGATATTTTATTAAACTCAAATATAAAATATAAATATAATTTTACCCTTCCAAGTGGAGCTTATAGACTTCCTAAAAGTTATGAAAAATTTGCAGATTTTAATGCTTATCAAGATTTACATTTTAAAAGGACTTCTTTTATTAAAGACATTAAAGAAGATATGATTTTAATATCAGCTATTGCAAAGCCTTTTAGATTATTGCAATATAAAGATTTAGTAAAAGCTTATTATTTTTATAACGACCATTCAAGCTTTAATAAAGAAGAGCTAATAAATCTTATGCAAAAGCACAATGCAAAATATATTTTGCTAACCAAAAAAGATTATGTAAAAATAAAAGATTTTAATTTAGAAACTATATTAATTGATGAAGAATTAATAATTTTTGATGAGTTAAAAACAGCTATATTTAATTATTTAAAGGAATTTAATGTATCTTATAAAGACAACCAGCAATGATTTAGAATTGCTTAAAAAAATTGCAAATAAAATAATCAAAAAAGAGCTTAGCAAGTGTATTCATATTGCTAAAATTACAAGTATTTATAAATGGGACGGAAAAATTATTAATGATGATGAGTTTAGTTTAGAAATAAAATCAAAAAATATAAAAAAGGTTTATAAAATAATCAAAAAACACCATAATTACGAATGTTTTGAGTTTGTGTATTATAAATTTAAAGCAAAAGATAAGTATTTAGAATTTTTAAAGGAGAAATAATGATATTTTATTCAAGTAGAGATGAAAACATTACAAGTGATTTTGCAAATGCACTTAAAAATCCACTCTCAAGTGATGGGGGATTGTTTTGCCCTAGTAAATTGCAAGTATTTAATAAAGATGAATTAAAAGGTTTGGGTTATAAAGAATTTGCTAAAAAGATTTTTTCAAGTTTGAGTGATGATTTGAGTAATTTTGAAAAGAGTTTAGATGAATATTTAGATTTTGATACTAAAGAGCCTTTTGTTATCAAAAAACTTGATAGTAAAACTGATATATGTGAATTATTTCACGGAAAAACTAGAGCTTTTAAGGACTTAGCATTAGCACCACTTGCAAGACTTATGGATAATGATAAGCATTTAATTATCTGTGCTACTAGCGGAGATACAGGCCCAGCAACTCTTAGTGCATTTAGTAAAAACAAAAGCTCAAAAGTAGTTTGTATTTTCCCAAAAGGAAAAACAAGTGCTGTTCAAGAGCGTCAAATGGCTAATGTAGATTATGGTAATTCTTTAGTTTTAGCAATTGATGGTAATTTTGATGATGCTCAAAGCACATTAAAAAATCTATTAAATGATAAAGAATTTAAAGAAATTGTAAAAAATCAAGGCTTAAATCTAAGTGCTGCAAATTCACTTAATTTTGGAAGAATTACTTATCAATTGCTATATCATTATTATCTTAGTCTTCAATACAAAAACCCAATAAATGTGATAATTCCTAGTGGGAATTTCGGTAATGCACTTGCTTGTTTTTATGCTAAGCAAATGGGTGCAAATATAGATAAAATCAAAATCGTAAGCAATGAAAATACAATTCTTTATGATTTCTTTACTACAGGTGAATATGATTTAAGAAATCGTGAGTTTAAATGCACTTATTCTCCTGCTATGGATATTTTAAAATCATCAAATCTTGAACGCTTAATGTATTATTTCTTCGGAGCTAGTAGAACTAAACAATTATATTTAAGTCTTGAAAGTGATAAATATTTTAAAATCACTAAAGATGAACTTGCTAGATTAAAAGAGCATTTTATAGCTTATAAATGCAGTGATACCGAAACTTTAGAAAATATTAAAGCTTATAAAAATTATTTATTAGACCCACACACAGCAACAGCTATTAATGCTCTTGATGATAGTTTTAATGTGATTTGCTCTACTGCTGAATGGACTAAGTTTACCCCTAGTATTCAAAAAGCTTTAGGCATATTTAAAGATGAATTAAGTGGCATTAAAGATTTGGCTAAAAAGTATAATTATAAGCTGAATGATAGTCTTTTAAATGCTTTAAATTCAACTAATTATTATGCAAAAGATATAAAAGTAGATGAGATTAAAAAAACAATAATAGAATGGATAAAACAATGATTATAATTCCTGCTAGACTTAAATCAAGTCGTTTTAGTGAAAAGATTTTAGTGCCAATCAAAGGCATTCCTATGTGTATTTACACAGCTTTAAATGCTAGTAAGGCTGATAGGGTTGTGATTGCCACTGATAGTTCTAAGGTATTAGAATTAGCAAAAGAATATAATTTAACAGCTATTTTAACAAAGCAAACTCACGAAAGTGGGACTGAAAGATTAGCTGAATGCGTTGATATTTTAGGTCTTAATGATGATGAACTAATTATAAATCTTCAAGCAGATGAGCCTTTATTTGAGCTTAGCAATTTAATTAAGTTTAAAGAATTTTGCAATGAATTTAAGAATGAATTTTTTATGGCGAGTTGCTATACTATAAAAGATACTCCAAGTGATGAAAATATGGTAAAAGTAGTCCTTGATACTAAGCAAAATGCTATATATTTTTCAAGAGCACCAATTCCTTATGATAGAGATAAAAAGGGTGTAAAATACAATCATCATTTAGGCATATACGCTTATACAGCTAAGTCTTTAAAAGAATTTATAACTCTTAAATCAAGCTTAGAACATATTGAAAAATTAGAGCAATTAAGAGCTATTGAAAATGGCAAAATCATTAAAATGTGCGAGATTAATACAAAGTCTTTTGGTATTGATACAAAGGCTGATTATGAAAGATTATTGCAGGTTTTAGAAAATGACAAATGAGCTAATTTTAGCCATTATTAGTATTGTATTTTTTATAGTTTGCATTATTTTTTATATTCGTTATATAAATATTTTTAAGAGTGAGAGCTCGCTTAAAAACGAGTTTTTATCTCTTGCTAAAGATAAAGAATATTTGAGTGTTTTGAGTGAGAATTTAAAACAAGAATTAAATAATTATAAAAATAATTTAGTGCAAATTGAAAATGAAAGAAATAATTTAAATATTCAAAACTCGGCTTTAAGCGAAAAAATAAGTAAGCTTGAAAATGATTATAAAGAATTAAAAAACGAGAATAATTTTATCAATGCTGAAATAGTAAACAAGCGTAATCAAAATGAAATTTTAAATACAGAACTTTCAAGGCTAAATGAAGAGCTTAAAAATACTAAAGAGCAATTTGAAAAAGAGTGCGAAAACTTAAAAAATACAAAAGATATTTTAGATAATTTATCTTCTAAATACCATTTAGAAAATGCTAAAAACGAAGCTTTAAACGAAAAAGTAAAATTGTATGAAAACAATTTAAAATCTTTAGAAGAAAAATATGAAAATACTTTAAAAACCTTAGAAAATAACTTAAAAGAGCAAAATGAAAAAAGCTCAAAATTAATTTATGAAGAAAACACAAAAGTATTATTAAATAATTCAAATGAGCTTTTAAACAAGATTTTTAGCCCTTTAAAAGAGCAAATTAGCGAATATGAAAAAGCTTTATTAAAGCAAAATACAAGTATAGAAAACAATATAAAAACAATGTTTGAAACAAGTCAGAATTTGGGTAAAAAGGCTGATGAATTTGCTAATATTTTAAAAGGTGATAAAAAGGCTCGCGGGGATTTTGGAGAGATTATGCTTAAGCAGTGTTTATTATCTAGTGGGCTTATTGAAAACGAGCATTTTTTTATGCAAGAAAGCTTTAAAGATAGTGATAATAATACAAAAAGACCAGATGCGATTGTGTATTTTGAACCTAACAAATGCGTTATTATTGATTCTAAGTTTTCTTTACCAAGTAGTGATAATTTAGAAGTTTATAAAGATGAAATTGCAAATAATTTAAACGCTAGGATAAATGAACTTGCGAAAAAAGATTATGAATTAGCAGTTGATTTTGCAAATGAATATGTGATTTTATTTGTGCCTTATCAAAATATTTTAGATTTAGCCTTAGAAAGTGATTCGCAGATTTTTAAAAAAGCCGAAGCTAAAAAGATATTTTTAGTAAGTCCTACTACGCTTTTTATGGGACTTAAAATGATTTATTTTGGCTGGAAAAACTATGAAGTAAATCAAAACGCTTTAAAAGTCTTTAATGAATTTGGTAAATTTTATGATAAATACGCTAGTTTTTATGAAGATTATGAAAAATTAAAAAAACAATGCGAAAATGGTTTTTTAAAAATTGATACTCATTTATATGGTAAAGGTAGTATTAGTTCTCGTTTAGAAAATCTAAAAGCCTTAGGTATTAAAAACAAAAAAGAATTAAGCGAATTAGCAAAAGATTTAAAAGATAGTGAAATTACTAGATTGATTGATGAAAAATAATTAAAGTATTAATTATTTTTAAAAGTTTTATGAATTAAATAATAAATTATAAATCCTTTTAAAAGTTCTATTTTAAGG
>NZ_JAHCZC010000055.1:0-12583 GCF_018501135.1 Campylobacter sp. 2018MI13
CTCTTATATATGTTTAATTTGCATAAGCATATTATCTATTGCTTTATTTATAAAACAAATAAAAATTTTTAAATACGAGCACGAAAATAGAATTTATATTCTTAATTTATTTGGGGCAAATTTCTTCCAAAGAGCTGCACCAATGCTTAAGATTGTATTTGTAGATAATATAATTTGTTTTGCTTTATTATTTGCGTTTTTTATTAATTTTAATAATATCTCTTATATAAAAGAATTTTTAGCAAAACTTGATATAGATTTACCGCAAATTGATTTTTTACCTAGCTTAATTGAAGTAAGCTCTTATTCTTTACTAGCTTCATTACTATGTATAATGATTGTAATGTTTAAGGTAAAAAGACAATGAAAAAACTTCTAATAGTTTTGTTTAGCTTAAGTTTATTTGCAAATCAAATAGAAAACAACACAAAAAAACTAGAGCAAACTCAAAATGAAAAAGAACAAATATCAAAAAAATTAGAAGATTTGGCAAGTGAAATAATTGAAGGGGAACAAAAATTAAAAGAAATAAATGAAAAAGTTAAAAAAACTTCAAATATAACGGCAGAATTACAAGAACTTGTAAATGCTCAAAATGGAGAATTAAATACATTTATCACACAAAATAAAGAGCTAATGAAAGATAAAGAGAAATTAGGTGCTAAATTAGTTGAAATAATTGCTAAGGATTTTTCGTATGATTTAATAGCACCAAAAGATTTAATTGATAGCTCAATGAGTATAGTTTCTATTGAAGTATTAAACACGCTTTCTGAAGTTTTGAATAATGAGCTTTATAAAATTTCAAAAGATTATGCAAGAACACAACAGCAAATTGATTATAAGCAAAAAAAAATTAGTGAAATGAATGTAAATATTGATAATTATAAAAAACAAGCAAAAGAATTAAGCGAACTTAAAAAACGCCAAGAGAATTTAATTTCTAAACAAAAACAAGATGAAAAAATATATAAACAACGCCTAACAAATTTACAAAAACAACAAGATGAAATTAGAGCAACTTTGGCTAAATTAAAAATCATAGAAAATGAAAAATCAAATAAAAAATCAAGTCAAACTACACAAGTAAAACATTCTGATACCTTAAGTTATGATGGAAAAGTAGCAAAATATACAGGAGCAAAAACTATAGCACCTTTGGTTGATTTTAGTGTAAAACAAAAATTTGGAGATTACATAGACCCTATATATAAATTAAAAATATTTAATGAAAATGTAGTGCTACGCTCAAATACGCCTGATGCCAATGTAAGAGTAGTATTTGATGGAAAAGTAGTTTTTGCAAATGATACTGCAGTCCTTGATAAGGTTGTAATTGTTGAACACGCAAATGGAATTCACACAATATACGCTCACTTATCAAAATTTAGCAAACTTGCAAAGGTTGGAGAAGTATTAAAAAAAGGAAACATTGTTGGAAAAGTTGAAAGGGATTTAACTTTTGAAGTTACACAAAAAAACTACCACATAAATCCGTTAGAACTAATCAACAATTAAATTATAGTTATACTTTTAAGTATTTATATGCAAATAACATTAGTAATGCTAAAAATAATACAAAAAATCCTTGCATACTAAAATACAATTCATAACTAATATTATCAATATATTTTGCAATAATTCCTTCAATTCCTTGTGCGGCACCAGAACATAAAAACCAAATTCCCATAGTGCTTGAATTAAATCCACTTGGAGTTAATTTTGATACTATGCTAAGTCCTAAAACCCCTATACTTGTTTGAGAAATACCCAACATAAAATAAGTAATTAATATATATATTGGATTAATAAAATCATCTTTGCTAAGCATTCCTAAAACAATAAATGAACTAGCAGCAATAATCATAGCAGCTGGTATAATTAATGCTTCATTAATTGAGCTTTTTTTACTTATAAAACTTAAAAGCATACTTGTAAAAATACTGACTAAAAACATAAAAGCTAAATACCAACTAGCTGGAATTTGATAATTTAAAATACTAAAAGAAACCTTACTTTTAATTAAAATATTTAAAGTATTAAAGCTTTGAAAAATCAACATATAAAAAAACACAGCAGCTATTAAATAAAAAGCTAATTTTTTAAAATTATTTTTTGTTGGTATTTTTCTATAAATAAAAATATAAAAAATTATTAAAATTAAAATTGAAAAAATACTTATAATTTTACTAACCACCAAAAGTTCTTGAGTAGCTAAGAATGCAATAAATAAAAATATCAAAATAAGCATAGCTATATTATTTTTAAAAAAATCATATTTTATAGGTTCGCTAGATATATATTTTGAATTATAAAAAAATACTAAAATAGCACAAAATACACTAAAAAATGATATGAAAAACGCTAAATTATAAGAATGTAGTATTAAAAGACCAGCACTAATTTGCCCCAAAAAACATCCTATATTTACAAAAATATAAAACATACTGAATACATACTCGCTATCATTAGGATAACTTTTAGATAACAAACTTGTAATATTTGACTTGATTAATACACTACCAAAAATAATGCAAAAAAGAGATATTGTTAATAAATCAAAAGTTAAACATAAATACCCTAAAGTAAGAAAAATAATTCCTAAAATTACACATCTTTTTGCACCTAAGCAAAAATCACTTAAATATGCTCCAAATATACCAAAAGCATAAATGGCAGCACCCAAACTTGCACTTATTGCACTTGCTTCACCTTTAGAAAAAGAAAATGTATCCATTAAATAAAATACAAAAATACCTAAAAAGCCTAAAAAGGCAAATCTTTCTAGGGCTTCTATGTAACATATTGGTAATAGTGGTTTTAACTTATTTTTTGACATCGTTTTCTCCTAAAGAAAATCTTGAAGCCTAAGAAAGATTTAATTCTATTAAATTTAAAGGAGGTGGTGGATTTACCAGGACTCGAACCTGGGACCAACCGGTTATGAGCCGGTTGCTCTAACCAACTGAGCTATAAATCCTCCGTGATTAAAAGCTGTTATTATATATTTAAAAACTTAAAAATTACTTAAACAATAAAATTTTTATCTTTTTTATAGGCTTTTATTGAATATTACAAAATAACCCATAAAAACCTATAGGCATTTATAAAAAATATAAATGCCTAATCATATTACATAGCAATGAAATTCTTAGGATTAAAATACTCAAGGTTAAAGGCATTTGCCACACCTTCGTGAGTGCAGTGTCCTTTATGTGTATTTAAACCATATCTTAAACTTTCAAAACAAGTTATAGCACCAATTACTCCAAGGTTTGCTATTTTAATTCCATAAGGAGTTGTAGCGTTTAATAGTGCTAAAGTAGCTGTTTTTGCAACTGCTCCTGGCATATTACCAACTGCATAATGAATTATCCCATCAACTTCATAAATAGGGTTTGTATGAGTTGTTGCACGGCTTGTCTCAAAACAACCGCCTTGATCAATTGCAACATCAACTATAACAGCACCTTTTTTCATATGCTTTAAATGTTTTCTAGATAATAATTTAGGAGTTTTTGCTCCTGGAACTAAAGCTGCTCCAATTACTACATCAGCATCTTTTATACTATCTAATATATTTGAAATATTACTATATAAAGTAGTAATCTTACCATTAAATACATGGTCAATATAATCTAGTCTATTAGCATCACGACCTAAAATCACAACTTCAGCTCCCATACCAAAAGCAAGTTGAGCAGCATTAAGCCCTACCATACCACTACCTAAAATTACAACTTTTCCTTTTTTAACACCAGTTAGACCACTAAGCAGCATTCCGTTACCACCATAAGTTTTTTCCAAATACTTACAACCTTGAATTACCGCTAAACGACCAGCAATAGCACTCATAGGAGCTAAACAAGGAAGATTTTTACCTTCTTGAATTGTCTCATAAGCAAATGCTGATATTTCTTTATCTATTAACATTTTTGTAAGTTTTTCATCTGCTGCTAAATGTAAATATGTATATAAAATCTGTCCTTTTTTAAAATACTTATATTCACTTTCAATT
This sequence comes from Campylobacter sp. 2018MI13, assembly GCF_018501135.1. NCBI lineage: Bacteria > Pseudomonadati > Campylobacterota > Epsilonproteobacteria > Campylobacterales > Campylobacteraceae > Campylobacter > Campylobacter sp. 2018MI13. The sequence goes on from NZ_JAHCZC010000055.1 coordinate 4,019, forward strand.
GGTTCTTTTACTTTAATAATCATTCCAGCTTTTTCAAAAATTTCTTCTTTAGTTAAAATCTTTGCTCCGGCTTTTATATATTCTTCATCGCTTATATCAATACCAGCACCGGCTTTACTTTCTACTAAAACTTCATGTCCATGATTTATATATTCAATAACATCTAAAGGCGTTAAGCCAACTCTATATTCTTGGTCTTTAATTTCTTTTAAACAACCTATAATCATTTATACTCCTTTTGTGATAAAGGAGTATGATATAAAAAAAATAAAAACTTCAAAAGATTTTTTTGAAAAAATTATAAAAAGTGTTACGAATTTACAAGTTATATGTTTTCTAACATATGAACTATTACAATTTTAAACGCCAAAAATAAAAGTAGCAAGCTTCCTATTGGTTGTAAAATTTTTTTATTAACTTTCATTTTGCTTATAAACAAACTAGAAAAACACATAAAAAATGTAACTAAAGCTATTAATACAGAAGAAATAAATAAATTATATTCCAAAGAAAATATCATAAGTCCTGCACCTAAAGCATCAATACTAGTTACTATACTAAGCAAAAACAACGATCCATAACTAATATCAATATTCTCATTTTCATTATCTAAAAATTCTTTAAATAATTTATAAGCTAAAAATGCAAAAACTACAAAAATCAAATAGTGATCAATTGCTTGAATTAACTTCATATATCTTACATTTAGTAAATAAGTTACATAATATCCTAAAATAGGCATTAAAACCTGAAAACAAGCAGATAATATACTAAAAACTAATAATTTTTTTAAAGATTGTTTTTGTAGCACTAAGCAAATACTTAATGCCACAAAAAATGCGTCAATTGCTAAAGAGAATGCTAAAATAATAATATCAATTATCATCAAATAAACCACTCTCTTCTTCTAAATTTTCTTCCTCATCCTCTTCCTTAGGGCATTTTGCAATGCTTACAACCTCATCACTACCAACATTTACAACGATTACTCCGCTTGTATTTCTACCAGCTTTTCTAATGCTTTGCATATCAGTTCTAATCATCTTGCCACTACTTGTAAGCGCCATTAAATCCATAGTATCATCAACAATTACAATGCCTACTAAATCTTTTGTCTTTTGAGTAAGTTTCATACAAATTACGCCCTTACCACCACGACTTTGTAAGCGATATTCTCCTGCATCAGTTCTTTTTGCGATACCTTTTTGGCTAACACTTAAAATTTCTTGCTCATTACTTTCAATAACCACTGCACCTATTACATAATCTTGCTCTTCTTTAAAGCGAATAGCAGTTACCCCACGAGCTACACGACCAATTTGACGAACTTTTGTAAGTGGGAATTTAATACACATACCCTTTTTAGTAGCTACAAAAATCATAGTTCCACTAACTTGCTCTTCTTGATTATCTTGGTTTTCATCTAAAGAATTTTCTTCTTCAACAATTTGAATATTATCATCTTCAATAATTTCACTATTTTCATCAACCAAATCAATATTTTCACTATCATCATTTTGTGCTATTAAAACACTTACTAATTCATCATTTTCATCAAGATTAATAGCTCTTACACCAACTGAACGGATATTGCTATATTCACTTAAATTCGTGCGTTTAATAAGACCATTTTTAGTAAAGAATGCAAGTGATTTTGTCTTAGCAAAATCAGTTGTTGGAATTATTGCCATAATTTTTTCATCTGGTAAAAGATTGATTAGATTTACAACAGCTTTTCCTTTAGCAGTTCTACTACCTTCAGGAATTTTATAAACTTTTAACCAATATAGTTGTCCTTTATTAGTAACAAACATTAGCGTATCGTGAGAATTTGCAGTGAAGAAACTCTCTATAAAATCATCATCATAAGTAGTAACTGCAACTTTACCTTTACCACCACGCTTTTGTTTTTCATATGATTTTGTAGGAACTCTTTTGATATACCCACGATGAGTAATTGTAATTACCATTGGCTCATTTGGTATTAAATCTTCTACATCAATTTCATCATAATCATCTACTATTTCAGTAATTCTTGGAACTTTAAATTTATTTTTAATTTCTAATAATTCATCGTGAATTATTTCTTCTATTTTTTCTTCGCTTTTTAAGATTGCATTTAGTTCTTCAATTTTTGCTAAAAGCTCTCTTAATTCATCTTCTAATTTATCTCTTTCAAGTCCTGTAAGACGGCTAAGTCTCATTTCTAAAATAGCATTAGCTTGTAATTCAGTTAAGCTAAATTTTTCTACTAAAGCATCTCTTGCACTTGCAGTATCTGCACTTGATTTAATTAATGCAATTACTTCATCTATATTATCTAGTGCAATTTTAAGACCTTCTAAGATATGTGCTCTTGCTTTTGCTTTTTCAAGTTCAAAAATAGTTCTTCTAATAATTACGGTTTTTCTATGATTTAAGAATAAATCTAATAGCTCAATTAAAGAAAATACCTTAGGTTCTTTATTATGAATTGCTAACATTATCACACCAAATGTTGTCTCCATTGTGGTGCTTTTAAATAAATTATTTAGCACAATTTCACTCATAGCATCACGCTTAAGCTCAATTACAAGGCGAATTCCATCTCTATCACTCTCATCTCTTGTCTCGCTTATACCTTCTATTTGCTTTTCTTTTACAAGCTCTGCAATTTGCTCGTGAAGTCTTGCTTTATTTACTTGATAAGGCAACTCATCAATTACTATTAGCTCTTTATTTCCTTTTTGTTCTATATGAGTTTTTGCTCTTACTTTAATTCTACCGCGACCTGTTTTATAAGCTTCTATAATGCCTTTTTTACCAAAAATTATCCCACCAGTTGGAAAATCAGGACCTTTTATAAACTGCATTATTTCTTCTAAACTAGCGTTTTTATTCTCAAGTAAATATAAAAGTCCATCTACTAATTCATCTAAACTATGTGGTGGAATATTAGTTGCCATACCAACAGCAATACCACTTGAGCCGTTTAATAATAAATTAGGCACTCTTGAAGGTAAAACATCAGGCTCACTCATACTATCATCATAGTTTGGAACAAAATCAACGGTGTCTTTATCTAAATCTTTTAACAATTCTTCAGCCAAAATTGTCATTCTAGCTTCAGTATAACGCATAGCTGCAGCACCATCTCCATCAACTGAACCAAAGTTTCCTTGACCATCAATACTTGGGTATCTCATTGAAAAGCTTTGTGCCATTCTTACTAAAGCATCATAAACAGCAGTATCTCCGTGCGGATGGTATTTACCGATTACATCACCCACTATACGAGCTGATTTTTTATAAGCACTTTTTGAACCTACTCCTAAATCATTCATTGCATAAAGAATTCTTCTATGAACCGGCTTTAATCCATCTCTTGCATCAGGTAAGGCACGGCCTATAATTACTGACATAGAATAATCAAGATAGCTTGTTTTTATACTATCTTCAATATCTACAATAGTAATTTCACTATTATCAAATAAATTCATTGTTTTCCTTTAAGTAAAGATTTTTTTATACTAGCAAACTAAACTTTCGCATCGGCTAATACGACTGCAAAAAGAACCTTAATTTTAGCTTTTTTAAGCACTGAATTCGCTTGTTTTAAAGACTCACCTGAAGTGATAATATCATCTACTAAAATTACAGGTAAATCCAAGGTCTTTTGCAATTCATATTTTCTTTTATTTTTCTTTCTAAATGAAAGGCTTTTACCTTTATAAATAATCTTATTTTTTGCTTTAATTGCGTTATATAATGGAATAATATTTTTTGATTTCATATTTTTAATAAGTATTGCTGTATGAGAATACCCGCTAGAGCAATCATCATCTAAGCCTATAGCATAAGCTAATTCATTATCAAAATGAAATCTTTTATAAGAATAAGATGCGAGTTTATTTAATATAAAATATCCACTAATAAAATGCTTGTGATTTAATAATTTTTTAATTTTAGAATATTTATAAAAGCTAATTACTTCTAAACCATCATCTAAAATTCTTCTTTTACATTCAAGTAATTTAAATTCTTTTTCACAAGTTTTACAAAAAATCTTAAATGTAGGCTTAGAGCAATTATAACATAGCATAAAGATTTTATTCTTTATCTTTTAGACGCTTTTTAACCGATTTTACCTTATATTTTAGATTATCATTTCTACTTTTGTGAATGTCAAATTTGGCTACTAAATAAACTCTATCTTTATTAATTAATTTATTTGCTTTATTTAAAATTTTTAAAGCACTTTTTAAATCATCAGTTTCTACGCTAGTTCCCATTGCACCTAATTTGTGTTTTATATTTTTCTTTCTTAAATACTCAATAATTGGTGCTATTTCTTCACTTTTACTATCATCGCTCATAGAAAAAATACAAAAATCCATTGTAACACTCATTTTTTCTCCTTTAAATAAATTTAATTATTTCTTCGTTACTTGCTCTAGTAGTTTTAAAATTATTTACATTATCGCTACTTTTTTTACCTATTGCAATGCCACATATAATTTTGCCTTCAACCCCATTTTCTCTAATAGTATCGCAATATTCAGCAATACTACCTAAAACACAAGTGCTAAATCCTAAATATGTAGCCGCATTTAAAAAATTAGCTAGAAAAATACCACAATCTAACAAAGAACCTTCGTTTAAACCATTATCAATATGTAAAATTACTAGATTTTTAGCATTAAAGAATTTAAAATTCTTATGCCATTGCTCTAGCCTTTTTTCTTTCTCATCTCGCTTTATATTAAGTGCTTCATAAAGCTTAATTCCTGTCTGAAATCTTCTACTCTTATAAGGTTCAAACCAAATATCAGGATATAATTTTATATCTTGGCTTTTTAAATTATTTTTTACAGCATTTAATAAATCATCGCTTAATTTAGCAAGGCTTTTACCACTAAAAAAGCTTAGTTTTGCTGGTTGCATATTTGTTGCACTAGGGCTTAATTTTGCAAGTTCTACTATATTAATTAATTCATCTTTACTTAATTCATAGTCAATAAAATCTCTACAAGAAAATCTATTATCCAAACATTCCTTAAAAGTCATAAAATCTCCTTAAAACAAGCATAATCGCAAAATATTCTAAAATAAAAGCAGAAATTATATTAATAATCTTTAGCACTTTTAGACTAAATAAATTTGTATATTTATATACAAAAAACGAAAGCGAAAATATCCAAATAAGTATGCTAACGCTAAGTCCTAAAAATAAATATATAGGATTTTGTTTAGTGCTTAGCATAGTTGCAACGCTAAGCCAAAATGTGATTACATAAGGATTTGCTAGATTTAGTAAAAATCCTTTAATAAAATTACTAAATATATTTGTATTTTCTAAATTCTTATGAAGATTTATATCTTTTACTGGCTTTAGCATTAAAAATGCTAAATAACTTAAAAATATAAAGCCAAAAATACTTAAAATATTTAAAAATAAATCATTTTTAATAAATTCTAAAACGCTAAAGCTTAATAATGATAAATAAAGTAAATCAGCGACAAAAGCACCAAAACCTAAAGAAAAAGCATTCTTAAAAGATTTTAGTGCATAACTTAAAATTAGAATATTAACAGGACCAAAAGGAACACAAACTCCAAGCCCTAATAATATCCCATCAAATAAATCATTCATCTGCTAAACTAAGTCCTACTTTTCCATCTTTAATTTCACTAACTATTACTTCTAGCGTTTCGCCCTCATTAAAGCTTTTGCCCTTAATTTTATTAGAATGTAATAATCCATCAATGCCGTCTTGCAAGGTTACAAATACTCCAAAATTAGCTACTTTTTTAACAACACCACTAAATCTAGTTCCTATTTCAAATTCTACTTTAGGAGCTTGTTTTTTGCCTTTAGATTTTGGTTTTAACACTTCATTTAATATATATTCTTTAGCTTCTTTTACTAATTTTCCACTAATTTTTACTTCATTTTTATCTCTATCTAAATCTATGCTAACGCCAAATTTATCTATGATTTCTTTAATAGTTTTACCACCTTGACCAATAATTTCTGGAATATCATTAGCACTTACGCTAAATATTTCTAATTTAGGTAAAATTTCTTCATTAATAACAATCTTAGAATTTGCTTCTTCCATTAAATTAAGAATATGAATTCTTCCTTTTCTAGCAGCTTCTAAAGCTTGGGTTAATATTTCAGTGCTAACCCCACCTAATTTTATATCCATTTGCATAGCAGTTATTCCATCAACACTACCTGCTACTTTAAAATCCATATCCCCATCGTGATCTTCTAAGCCCATAATATCAGTTAATACAGCATATTCATTATCTTCAATTATAAGCCCCATAGCAACTCCAGCTACTAGTTTTTTACTAGGAACTGCTGCAGCACGAAGAGCTAATGAGCCACCACAAACACTAGCCATTGAGCTACTTCCATTGCTTTCTAATATTTCTGAAACTATTCTAATAGTGTGAGCATAATCTTTACTAACTGAAGAACTTAAAGCTCTTTTTGCTAGATTTCCGTGTCCTAATTCTCTTCTTGAAGGTGCTTTTAAAGGACTTGCTTCGCCTACACAAAAACCAGGAAAATTATAATTAAACATAAATCTTTCATAGGTAGTTGATTTATTATTTAATAATTCAATTGCTTGAGCGTCATTGTCGCTACCTAAAGTACAAACCACTAATGCTTGAGTTTGACCCCTTGTAAATAAACAAGAGCCGTGCGCATTTGGTAAAATATTAGTCAATATACTAATAGGACGAACCTCATCTAAAGCTCTTCCATCAGCTCTTCTTCTTTCTTTTAAGATTTGCTTTCTTACTATGTGTTTTTTAATACGATTTAATTCATAATCAAGTTCAGCTTCACTCCAATTATTATTTATAAATTCTTCATCTAAAACAACTTTTTTTGCAATAGCTTTAAGCTCACTTGCTCTTTCGCTTTTAGCCATTTTATTAATTGCAAATTTTATATCTTCTAAATAGTTTTTTTCTAAATATTCATATACTGCTAGATTTTCACTATCAGCTTTATAGTTAAACTCATAAGATTTTTTATATTCTTTAAAAGTATTATAAAAATCATTACTTATATTTAAAATACTACCTTTTGCAAATTCTAAAGCTTGTAATAATTCACTCTCACTCATCTCATTCATTGAATTATTAGTCTCATTTGCTTTCATTTCTATCATTAATAATTCATCTTTAAGACCACTTACAAACAAATCAAGACTTGAAAGTTCTAAAGAATTTAAATCAGGATTTAGAACAAAACCATTTTCATCCTTAGCAACCCTAACCCCAACTGCTGGATATACAATTTCAATATCACTTAAAAATAAAGCCGCACTTGCTGCATAAAGTGCAAGTGGCTGAATATCAACATTTTCTTCAACCGAAAGAAGCATAACTACAATATGAGTTGGGTGTAAATAACCCTTAGGAAATAATGGGCGTAATGTTCTATCAATTATTCTTGAAGTTAAAGTCTCATAATCACTTGGTTTTGTTTCTCTTTTCACAAAACCGCCTGGAATTTTACCTGCTGCATAAGTTTTTTCTACATAACTAACGGTTAATGGTAAAAAATCTTCACTAACACACTCATCTTCTCTAGCAACACTTGCTAACATAACCGTTTTACCACAAGTCATTAAAACACTTGCATTTGCTTGTTTGGCAACTAAATCAAGTTCAAATACTAATTCTTTATCGTTAATCTTAATTATTTTTTTCATTTATCTCCTTTTGATATGGCAAATAATAATTGCTCGTTTCTAAAATCTCACACGCATATTCACTTGATATTTCAAGTGGTTGCTTGTAGTAATAATCTTTATCTATAAAATGTTCTATTTTTTCTAAATAATAAACTTTATCAAATAAATCATTATAATAATTATAAGCATCAGCAGCTACTAAAGCACTTGCATATTTTATACTTCTAACACCTAAACCCAATAAACTTTTATGACATACATTAATAGTTAAACCGCTGTTTGAACCTTGGTCTAACAATAAAATATCCTTACCTTTAAGATTGCTAAGTGGTAAAGACTTTCTATATTTTGCAATTTTACCCATAATTGATTCATCATAAAGCACAGTACTCATTGATAAAATATATTCTTGAGTTATGGAAAAAGCTTCAATTAATTCTTGAATACATACTATATCTCTTGTTTCACTAATTTTTGCTATCTGACATTCATTATTTGGGGCATATATGCCTTTGTTAAAAAGCATATCATAATATAAATTAAGTTCACTTGCAATAGTCTCAATAAAAGGAATATTTTTAATACTATTTCCTATAATTATATGTCCTTCTAATTCTTTATATTGCAATAATTTTTCACTAAATTTATTAGCAGCTTGTAAAGGATTGTCAAAAATCATAAGTATCATCACCTCGTAAAGCAAAATTATATCTTACACCGCCTATTGGATAAAGATTGAATTTCAAATAAACTCCCCTATCTCTTACAGATTTTACACCCATTTGAGTAAGTTTAGCTGTTGTGCTTTCTTTAAATTCTAAAGAATAATTTATACATCTTTTTTTATGAGTAAAACCTATACTAT
>NZ_JAHCZC010000056.1:0-12299 GCF_018501135.1 Campylobacter sp. 2018MI13
GCACTAAATTTATCAAGATTTACGAAAAATTGTTACAATTTCAGCTTTAATTTTATTAATTTTTAAGGAATTTAATTTGAAAGAAAATTCATATAGCGTAGAAGAATTTGGCATTAAAGTTGAAAGATTTATTAGAAAATACAAATTTCTTTTTATATTTTTGATAATCGTAATTGTTGCTTATTTTGTTATAACATCTATTAATGATTCTATAAAACAAAAAACAAAAGAAGAAGCAAATGCTTTATATAATGAGCTATTAATTACTAAAAATAATGATAAATTAAATCAATTAAAATCTTTAAATCCTAATTTATATTTAGCAGTGCTTTTAGATGAAAAATATTTAGATGAATTATTACAATTTAATCCTAGTAATGAGGATAAATTATTGTTAGAAATTTATAAAGCTAGAGAATTTAAATCAGATTTTTTCTTAACAGATTTAAAAACAATACAAGAAGCTTATGCGTTGTTAAAAGATAATAAAATTAAAGAAGCTGAAGTAAAACTTAATTCAATAAGTGCAAATTCTGTATTTTTAAGAATTGCTAATAATTTAAAACATTATCAAGGTAACCAATGAAAAAATATTCTTTAATAGCTTTATCTTTAGTATTTTTAGCGGCTTGTTCAGGTTCAAAACAATACTATAAGCCAGAAAATACTCAAAAGCTTACAATAATTAAAACGAAAAATGAGAATATCTTGAAGAATTTTAAAGGCTATGAAATCATTAACAAACAAGATAATATCTTATATTTATCTAATGATTTAGGATTTTTAAAAATCTTAAAAGATAAAGAAGTAATTTTTGATAAGAAATTTGATGCAAAAATTGTAAGTATCGCAACAGAAGGCAATAAGGCTGTAATGGTTGATGCTTTGAATAATATAATAATATTTGATTTGTTAGAACAAAAATATTTGTTTAGTGAAAACTACGGACAAGCAAATGGAGTGGTGAAAAAATTAGCAAATCCTAGTTTTAATAACAATGTGATAATAATTCCTAGCTTAGATGGCAAATTAATCGTTATCAATAACAATACCAATACTTTTATAAGAAGTATAAATGTAGGAACTCAAGAATTTTTTAATAATGTTGTATTTTTAAAAGCTGATAGTGAAAAATTAATCGCAGCAAGTTCTAGTAAGGTATTTACAATAATTGATAATAAAACATATAGTAAACTAATCAATATTAAAAAGGCTTTAGAAAAAGATAATTATATTTATATTTTATCAAACGAAGGCGTAATTTATAAATTTGATTATTTATTAAATGAAATTACAAAAATTAAATTTAAATATGCAAACTATAGTGATGTTTACGTTTATAATAACTTTATTTATGCTTTAGAGCATAATGGATACTTGATAAAATTAGATGATAAATTAAATGAATTAGCTGTTTATAATTTAGATTCTAAAATAGATTCAGGTGCTTATTTTAAGGATAACATTTTATTTTATAACAACAAAAGCTATGAATTGAAATGACTTTAATTGATATTGGAAACACAACAGCTTGTGTTTATAAAGAAGAACATGCAAAAAGGATAGAGTTAAAAGACTTTATCCCAAACTCTTTTAAAGAAAAAGTATTTTATATAAGTGTAAATTCTAATTTTTCTACATTACCTAATAACTATATTAATCTTGAACCTTATTTTAGTCTTAATACTTCTTATGTTGGTTTGGGTGTTGATAGAATTGCTTCTTGTTATTGCATTGATTCTGGCATTATTGTAGATGCTGGTAGTGCAATTACAATTGATAAAATGAGTGGTGGTAAACATTTAGGCGGATTTATTTTGCCAGGTATTCAATCATATCTTAATGCTTATAAGAATATTTCTTGTAGATTAGATTATGAATTAAATACATCTATTGATTTAAATTCGTTACCAAATTCCACAAAAGACGCTATTAGCTACGGGATAATTTCAAGTGTTGTAAATAGCATTAATGATTTTGCCAATGATGAGATAATTTATCTAACTGGTGGAGATGCAAGCTTTTTAAGTCAGTTTTTTAAAAATGCAATAAATGAGAAAAATTTAGTATTCCAAGGAATGCAAAAATTAATTAAAGACTTGAATTTATAAATAAATAAAATTATCATTAAAAAAATTACAAAAAGGATGGAGTATGGCACAACATTTTGATGTTATAGTAGTTGGTGGTGGAATTAGTGGAGCGGCTTTGTTTTATGAGCTTAGCAAATATACAAATGTAAAAAAAGTGGCATTAATAGAAAAATATCACGCATTAAGCACTCTCAATTCTAAAGGCACTAGCAATTCTCAAACAATTCATAGCGGAGATATAGAGACAAATTATACTTATGAAAAAGCTTCAAAAGTAAAACCTAACGCTGATATGATTGTAAATTATGCAAAATTAGTAAAAGCAGAAGAGAAGTTTATGTTTTCTCATCAAAAAATGGCTTTAGCTGTTGGTGAAGAAGAATGTGCTTTTATGCAAAAAAGATATGAAGAATTTAAAGATATTTATCCTTATATTAGAAAGTTTGACAAAGCAGAAATAAAAAGAATAGAGCCAAAAGTAGTAGAAGCTTTAGGTGGTGGTGATAGACCTGAAGAAATATTTGCAATGGGTGCATTAGCAGGGGATTGTTATACAACGGTTGATTTTGGCAAAATGAGCGAGAGTTTAGCTGAAGAAGCAATGAAAGCTAATCAAGAAAATCAAATGTTTTTTAATGAAGAAATTGTAAATATTTATAAAAAAGGCGATGTTTTTTATTTAATTAGTGCTAACAAGACTGAATTTAGTGCGAATTTCGTAGTGGTAAATGCAGGTGCTCATTCATTATTTTTAGCACATAAGATGGGTTATGGTCTTGATTATGCCTGTTTGCCTGTTGCAGGTAGTTTTTATCTAACTAAAAAGCATTTATTAAATGGTAAAGTTTATATGGTTCAAAATCCAAAATTACCTTTTGCAGCATTACACGGCGACCCTGATATTTTATGTGATATGAATACTCGTTTTGGTCCGACTGCTTTAGTATTACCTAAGCTTGAGCGTTATCACGGGCTTAAGAGTTTGCCTGAATTTTTTACAACTTTACGCCTTGATGGAACTACTATTAAAATCTTACTTGATTTAATGAAAGATAGCACTATTAGAAATTATATTTTAAGAAATTTCTTATTTGAAGTGCCATACCTTAATAAAAATCTTTTTGTAAAAGACGCTAGAAAAATCGTCCCAAGTCTTACAACTGATGATATAACTTACGCAAAAGGTTTTGGTGGAGTTCGCCCACAAGTGCTAAACAAAACTGAAAAGAAATTAATGCTAGGCGAAGCTAGTATAGTGCCACAAAATCAAGGAATAATCTTTAATATGACCCCAAGTCCAGGTGCGACTAGTTGTATGGGAAATGCTTTAAGAGATTTAAGAATGGTGGTTGATTATTTAAAACTTGAATTTAACGAAGAACTATTCAATAAAGAACTAAGGGGATAAAATGAAAAAAACAAAAATAATAGCAACTTTAGGGCCTGCAAGCGATAGCGAAGAATGTATAAGAGAAATGATAAAAGCAGGTGTTAATGTATTTCGTTTAAATTTTTCTCATGGCTCTCACGAATATCATAAAGCGAATTTAGATAAGGTAAGAAAAATAGCTGAAGAATTAGGCGAAAATATCGGAGTATTACAAGATATTTCAGGGCCAAAGATTAGGGTATTAGAATTACCTGAGCCATTTTTATTAAAAAAAGGCGATAGATTAGATATTTATAGACATACAATAAAGGCTAATCAAAAAGCGCAAAATCACTATGAAGTAAGCACAAATTATAATGAAATTCTAGGTGCAGTAAGAGTTAGCGAAGCTATATATTTATGCGATGGTTCTATAAAAGTAATCGTTGAAGATATAAATCAAGATTATTTAAAATGCCAAGTTCAAAACGATGGAAAATTAGCGTCAAATAAAGGTATAAATTTCCCTAATACAAAAATCAACATAGAAGTAATCACTAAAAAAGATAAAGATGATTTATTGTGGGGTGTTAAAAATGATGTTGATTATATGGCAATATCTTTTGTTCAAAACGCTTATGATATCAAAAATGCTAAGCAAATATTAGCTGAAAACGGAAATAAAACCGCTGTTTTTGCAAAGATTGAAAAATTTGACGCTGTTGAGAATATAGATGAAATTCTTAATGTAAGCGATGGGATAATGGTTGCTCGTGGGGATTTAGGAATAGAAGTTCCTTTTTATAAGGTTCCAAGCATACAAAAATCAATAATCAAAAAAGCTAACGAAATAGGTAAGCCAGTAATCACTGCAACTCAAATGCTATTTTCTTTAGCAAATAACAAAAGTGCAACTAGAGCAGAGATAAGCGATGTTGCAAATGCTGTGTTAGATGGAACTGATGCTGTTATGCTTAGCGAAGAAAGTGCAGTTGGAATTGACCCTGTAAATGCTGTTAGCATTATGGCTGCAACGATTAGCGAAGTAGAGAAAATCTATCCATATTGCAATTTTAATCACGATAAAAGAGATATGACTGATACTATCGCAGCATCAGCTGTGCAACTTGCAAAAGATATTAATGCAGACGCATTGATTTGTCTTACAAGTAGTGGTGCGAGTGTTAAAAAAATGGCAAGATATAGACCTGATACAAAGATAATAACAATGAGCCATTGTGATAAAACACTAAAAAGCCTTAGTATTTGTTGGGGTCTTAGTGAAGCTTATGTGGTTGATAAGGCAGGTAGTTTGCACGAACTTTTACAAAATTGTGTAAGAGTAGGGGTAAAAAAAGGCATTATGGATAAGAGTAAAAATTATGTTATTACAGCAGGTTATCCTGTAGGAGAAACAGGTAGCACGAATTTAATCAGAGTTCTTGGAAAAGAACAAATAGAGTATTATTTAAACTTGTAGAAAAAAAGGAATTTAAAATAGGCTTTTGCTTATTTTAAATTCTAAAAAATGAATGATATTTAAACTTATATTAAATAATAATTATTATAATACTTATCAATAATTATGAAAGGAAGTTTAAATGAAGAGAATATTCTTAAGCTCAACTTTAGCTTGTGTTTTAGCAAGTTCTTTAAATGCTAGTTATGTAATAAAACCAAATGAAATGATTGATATTTATGATGATAGTATTAATAAAACTAGCATTCAAGCAAATCTTATTAAGTCTTTAAATCCAGATGATAGTTTTAAATGGCATTATGCAAGATACTTTGAAGGAAAATCAAAAACTGATTTATATTTTAGAGATATTAGTGTAAGAGATGATAAATTACTAGCAGCAGGGAGCTATCATTCATCAATAGTGTTATTTGATTTAAAAAATGATAATATTGTTTATAATGATTTTTATGCGATAAAGGATGCTGATCATTCTGAATTAGGTAAGAAATATCCAGAAGCTACCGACGATGCAAAAAAACAAGAAAAAGTTAAAGAAGATAGCAAAACAGATAATAATAACGATGATGATGAGTGGAGTGGGGCAAGTGAGCTTTTCGTAGAGCAAGTAGAATTTATAGATGATAAAACTGCTTTTGTAAATACTATGCCAAAATATTTAGGAAGAGATAATAAAAATGCTAGACCATATTTGCACCATTCAGGACTACATAAAATAAAATTAGATAATAGCGGTGATTTAAAGGAATTAGCTTTTTTAAAGGGTGAATATTTTTTGTTTAGAAAATACAAAGATGGTGTAATTGCTTTAGATGATAAAGAAACTTTTAGTATTTTTGATAAGAATTTAAAATTGATAAAAAGCTTTAAGATTAAAGATGTAGTAAAGGCTGATGTTAGGCTTGATAGATTATTTGTGCTTTTAAAAGGCGAAAATAAAGGCATTTATGAATACGATATTAAAAAATCTAAACTAAATAAAATCGCAGATTTTAACGCACAATATTTTGGTCGTCCTATAAAAGCTACTACAAGCCCTTTTTTAGTAAGTCCTGATGCAAAAAATATTTATTATGCAACACCACATAATTATAATTCTAAGCTATGTAAAGTAAGTGTATTAAATCATACAACAGAATGTTCAAATACAGGTTTTGCTTTATATTCTGGCTCTTATGCTATTAGTCCAGATGGTAAAACTTTGGCTTATACTTTTGGAGATAGATTAGGGCAAACTAGCATTTTTAATATTGAAAATAAGCCGTATTTAGCAGGAAGTATTAAGGGTGGGAATGTAAGTTATGCCGCTACATTTAAAGACAATAATACATTAATTGTTTCTAATAATCGTAGAAATATTGATATTTATGATTTATCAAAAGGCAAAAGCATTAGTATAGATGATAAATTTGAGAATTTAAAAGCAAATATTTTTAGTTTTATTGCACCAAATATGGAAAACATTAAAATTAAGATGAAAAATAGTGGTGGAAAAGAAAAAATAAAATCAGATATTATTTTTCCACAACATATTGATGGGATAAATATTGTTTATCTTTTACCTGATGAGTTTGCAGATTTTGTTGATGAAAAAGGTAAAATTTTTGCTTTACCAAAAAATGATTTAAGTGGGGAATTTAGCGTTATATTAAAGCTATGTGAAAACGGCAAAATAATTCGTGAAGAAGCTTTAACAACTCCATTTAATATAAAAGTTAGTAAGTGAAAGAATTTGTTTTTTCTTGCTTTAGCACAAAATGTGTTGTTAAATTAGAAGCTAGCGAATATGAAGCTTCTAATTTAGCTATTAAATGTTTTGAGCTTTGTAAAAATCTACATTTAAAATATAATTATTTTGATAATTCTTCGCTGGTATCTAAAATTAATAATAAAAGCAAAAATCGTATAAAATTAGACCAGCAAACTATGATGATTTTGCAAAAACTCTCAAGTCTTAGTGAAATTACTAATTATGCTTTTGATATTACACTAATCAATAAAAAATTAAAAAACAATGCAAAATATGGTAAAAATTCATATTTTTTATCTAAAAAATTTATAGAATTTGAAGATATAAATACAAAAATTGACTTAGGTGGTGTGATTAAAGAATTTGCAGTTGATGAATGTGCTAAAATTTGTGAAAAATACAAATATGTGATTAATTTTGGAGGGGATTTAAAGACTAATAAAGAAATATTTGTAAATATTAAAAATCCTAAAAATCCACAAGAAGCTATTAAAAAATGGCAAATCTTAAATCAATCGCTAACAACTTCAGCACAATATGAAAGAGCAAATCACATAATAAATACAAAAGATTTTAAATATTCTCAAGTTAGTGTAATAGGAGAAAACACGCTTAGTTGCGGGGTATTTTCCACTGCTTTGTGCTTTGAAGAAATTATTTTGCCTAAAGAGTATTTAGCAATTTGCATTGATTTTAATAACGAAATAAAATACCAATCTAATCGTGACAGGTAATTTAATATATTTTAAGTGAAGTTAAAATAAAGATAGTTTTATTATATTGCTTTAGAACAATCTTGATTAAAAATATTGTTATAAATGCTTGCTTTTTAGATATTTAAATAAAAATAGCAATAATTTTTGTATTACTTTCATAAAATAGATAAAATTACAAATACTGCTTCTTATCTTACTCATTGCAACATAATTTTTATCAAAATCATAATTTAAAAATTTTTAAAAACTTAAATATATTTTTATGAATAGTAGCGTGAGTTGAAAATATTGCTTGTTATATTCTAACTATTTGCTTTATATGTTTGTTTTGTTAAAATATTTAGAAGTTTCACTAAGTTTTATACCTATATTTAATATAGTTTTGTTGTGATTTTTTATATTTTGCTATCAATTTTAAATTCTATTTTTTGCAAATAATTATATTGTGAATTTAATATTTAAAATATTTGTTTGATTTTAGATACGAGCTAAAAATAAAATTAAGGGAAATAAAAAAGTGGCTCCGGATGTAGGATTCGAACCTACGACCAAGCGGTTAACAGCCGCCTACTCTACCGCTGAGCTAATCCGGAATAAGTAGTAATCGTTAAGTAAAAGCGTAATAATAGCCAAGAAAATTTTGTTTGTCAAGAGTTTTTTGAAAAAAATATAAAAAAATGTGAAATTTAATAAAAAATGCTTTTAGTCAAAATGATTTATTGACCTAAAAGCACTTATAAATTATAAGTTTTTAAATAGTTTATAAGCAGGATTTATAAGCAATGCAGCACAAAATGCTTTTGCAATATCAGTTACTATGAAAGGATATAACCCTATACTAAGTATTTTATCCTTAGGAACATAAAAGCTTAAAATAAATAAGCCACAAATATAAAGCACTGCAGTAGCTACTAGAGCATATAAACTTAACGCAAAGACATTGTTTATATCATGGTCTTTAGCTTTTCCCATAATATAACCCATAGCAATCAAACCAAAAATATACCCACCACTAGGGCTTAAAATTGCGTGCAAACCACCACCGCTAGCAAATACAGGAAAGCCACACAAACCTTCTAAAAACCATAAAATCAAACTAAATAAAGCTAGTCTTGAGCCTAAAGCATAAGATATAGTTAAAACCACCATAGTTTGCATAGTAAAGGGTATGATGTCTATGCTTATTTTTAAATTAGCAGCAAATGCTATTAAAATACTTGCTAGTAATACTTTAGCTGTATTGCTTGCGGTATTTTTCTTTAAGCAAAAACTTTTTAAAGCTGCTAACATAATCCCTCCTTTGTAAAATTAAAAAATGATTATATACTAAAAATAATATTTATAAAGGAAGAATTATGAAAAAACATTTAATAGCCACTAGAGTAGGGGCGTTTTATTTAGAAGATGATAAAATAACGCCTTTTATTTACGATGAAGCCCCGACTGATTTGATTAATCATTACACAAGCAGAATAAATCATAGCTCAAGAATTAAAAATCCTTGCGTTAGGCGTGGATTTTTAGATGGTTCTAAGGATAGATTAGATGATGAGTTTATAGAGATTTCTTGGGATAAGGCCTTTGAATTAATTGCAAATAATCTTAAAAAATATTATGAAGAATACGGCTCTAGCAGTATTTATGCTGAAAGTTACGAATGGGGTGGGGTAGGTAAAATCGGCTGGGGTAGAATGCTAATTCATAGACTTATCAATGCTCTTGGTGGCGGGGTCTTTGAGTTAGGAGATTATTCAACCGGCTCTGCAATAGCTAGTATGCCTTATGTTTTTGGCTCATCTTGTGTTTATGAAAGAGCAACTGATTATAAAGAAATAATCAAACACGCTAAAGTAGTCGTGTTTTGGGGAGCTAATCCTATTATTACAAGTAAAATTGCTCACGATATTCCTATGCACGAACACGAAAAATATCTAAAACAAATGGCTGAAAATAAAGATATTGAAGTAATTTTTATAGATATTAGAGCTAATGAGAGTGCAAAAATGATGAATGCAACAACTCTAACTCCTAATTCAAATTCTGATATGGCGATGGCTATTGGAATGTGCAATTATCTTTATACTAACAAGCTTTATGATAAAGAATTTATAGAGAGTAAAACCACAGGATTTGATACATTTAAAGACTATTTTCTAGGTATAAACGACGGGGTAAATAAGGACTTAGATTGGGCTAGTAAGATTTGTGGTATTAGCAAAAATGATTTAGAAAATCTAGCCTTAAAGCTTAAAAATAATTCTAGTAATATTTTATTAGGTAGGTCAATTCAAAGACAATTAAACGGAGAATTTAACTACCTAGCAATAATTTGCTTAGCTGCTATGTGCGGACATATAGGCAAAGATGGTTTAGGGATTGAGTTTAATTTAAGCAGTGGTTGCAAGGGTGAGAGTGCAAAAAATACAGAAAAATTAAGCGATATAAATGCACTTTTAGGCGAAATAAAAGGCAAAAATCATTATATCCCAAGCTCAAGGCTTAGCGAGTGCTTATTAAAGCCTAATACAAAAAGCACTTATAAAGATGAAGAAATCATCTATCCTGATATAAAATTAATGATAAATGCTTGTGGCTCATACCTTACCCATCAGCCAAATAGCAATGAGAGTTTAAAGGCTTTAAATAATCTTGAGTGCATTATCACACTTGAGCCTTTTTGGACGGCTCAAGCTAAGATGAGTGATATTGTTTTGCCTATTGCTATTGAAGGGGAGCGTTATGATATAGAGCAAAGCACGAATAAAGAAATAATTTTTGCACTAAAACCTATAAAAGAGCCTTTTTATAACGCAAAAAGTGATTTTGAAATATGCAAAGAAATAGCAAAAAGATTTAATAAATCTTATGAATTTTGCCGTGATTTAGATGAATTAGACTTAGTAAAATTAGCTTATTTGGATATTAAAGAAAGATATTTTAAAAAAGGAATAATTTTAAGTGAGTTTGATGAGTTTTTAGAAAAATCTTATGAAAAAGTGCAGGGCTTAAGCGAGTTAGAGCCTTTTACAAGATTTAAAAACATAAAAAATATTAATTTAAGTATAAAAAACAATATCGCAAAATACGAGCAAAAAGATGAGCTTTTAAGCAAATATCCTTTATTTTTAACTTCTGCACATAGTCCTTATAGACTTCATTCACAACTACATAATAGCGATATAAGAGATAGTGAAAATGATTTAGAGCCTGTTTATTTGCATAAAGATTTAGCTATTAAAAAGGGCATTAAGCAAGGAGATATTGTAAGAGTTTTTAATGATAGGGGCGAGATTTTAGTGGGGGCTAGAATAATTTGTGATATTAATCCTAATAATATTTTGATTTTTCAAGGTGCTTGGTGGCAAATTGATGGTAAAAGGTGCCTAAATGGAAATGTAAATGTGCTAACAAGCTCAAGCCCAAGTTCAGCGGTATCAAATAGCAACACAGCTCACACTTGTAAAGTAGATATAGAAAAATTTAATGGCACTAAAAACTGGGAGAAAGACTGCTTTAAAGCTCCGAAAATTATTAAGAATTTATAATTTAAATTCTTATTTTAATTATCCTAAAAACTAGGATAATTAAAATTCTTTTTTGTTTAAATCATCTAAAATATTGCTAGCTAGACTATCTACGCTATTTGCAGCTTTATTTGTATCATTTGCAATATTATCATTTTCTTTACTTAGCTCATCAATTTCGTTTATGGTTGTATTGATTAGATTAATTGCTTGAGTTTGCTCATCTATACTCATACCAATATCGTGAATTTGTTGGACTAATAATTTTACATTAGCTTCTACTTGATTTAATGATGAGCTAGTGTTATTAGCTAATTTGCCAACTTCACTTGCAACCACGCTAAATCCACGCCCATGCTCACCTGCACGCGCTGCTTCAATAGCAGCATTTAAAGCTAATAAATTTGTATCTTCTGCAATGCCTCTAATAACATCAATAACGCTTTTTATGCTATCGCTTTGTTGAATGATTTCTTGGCTTTTTTGAGCTACTGCAGTCATTGAGCTTGACATTTGATTGATTGCTACTGCACTTTCTTCAAGGTTGTTTTTAGCCTTTTTGCTACCATTTAATAAAAGCTTCATATTTTCTTTTAAATTATTAGAATTTGATTTTAAAGTATTGCTTATATTTTCTTGAGAATAAAGCATATTTTTAATTTCTTGTTGCAAGGTATTTAGGCTATTTTCTATTTCTCCTATTGGGTTTTTTATATTATTTTTGAAATTCATATTTGAGTATTCTTTTAATAGCTCATCAATTTGGTTAATATCTTTTCCTATTTTTAGTTTTAGAGTTTGCAACATTTCTTTTAGAATTTCTTTTAATTCTTTTATTTTTGGATTGTAAGGTTCGCTGGTTATTTCATTGTTTAAACTACCTTGTTTAATAGAATTTGTAATATTTGTAATTTCATTTATACAGGTTTGGTCTTTTTCATAATTTTGCTTTAGTTCTAATACGGTTGCATTTATTTGCATAGCCATTTTGCCAAATTCGTCTTTGTTGTTTGTGATTATTTTATCTACATCATTACTTTTATATCTTAAAAAATCAAAAAAACTATTAAGACCAGTATTGATTAAAGTAAGGTTTTTAATGATATTTTTAGATATTACATAAGCTAAAAACATATTTAAAATCTGTGCTAATAAGGCTATTATTATTTGAATAATTATTTCTTGTTGAGCTTCAGACTTATTTATATTTGCTTTATTTAGAATTTGATTTGTTATTTCGTTTTCTAATTTTTTATAATCTTCTATCACATTAGTAGCTACTTGGAAAAATTCATTTGCATTTATATTAAAATTACCATTTATATTATTATTCATAGTAGTTGATATAAATTCTTGAAGTTTTTTAT
>NZ_JAHCZC010000057.1:0-12258 GCF_018501135.1 Campylobacter sp. 2018MI13
CTTTAGCTATTTTTATATCTCCATAAAAATATAAGTTTTTATATTTTAGATTTGTTATGTTTGCTAAAAGCTCATTTGAGTATAAATTTATTTTTATATTTGCTTCAATATCATCTGATTGGATATTCAATTGGTTTTCATCATAATATATTTTGACTAAAGCATCATTTATTTGAATATTTTTTATATTAATACTTTGAAAAAACAAAAATACTTGTTTGTATTCTTTAAGACTTAATATTTTTTTTCTAATTTGATTTATATCTAGTGCTTCGTTGCTATTTGCTTTTTTTATATAAACTTTATTTATATTTAAGATTAGTTTTTTATCAAGTTTCAAATAAAGCTCAGAGATTTCAATATTAATTAATTTAAAATCCTTAATTGAAATTCCATTGGCTAATACAAATACAAAGGCGATTATTAAGAATATGAATATAAAAAGAATTTTAATTATTTTATTTATGTGTTTTGATGTTTTAAGCATTTTTGTCCTAGCGATTTTGTTTTACTTATTGCAGCCTGTTAAGTCAAATTCTGTTGTATTTATACCACAAGGCTCTAATGCTAAAATTATAACAAGTTTAAATAACACTAAATTGCAATTTAGCAAAATAGACCAATATTTGTTATTATTTTTTGGACACCCGCAAAGTGGTTGGATAGCAGTATCTAAACCTATTTTAACAAGATATGAATTTTTAAAAGAGCTAACTACAAATAAAGCTGCGTTAGTTAATCTTACTTTAATTCCAGGTGAAACAAGTGAATATTTTTTAAGAGAAATTGCAGCAAAAAAACTTAATTTAAATCCTGATAAATTATTAGATGAATTATATTCTCAATCAAATAGAAAAGAAGGTATGCTAACTCCTGATACTTATTCAATTCCATTAGGAATTAGTGAAAGATTGTTTATAAAATATTTATTAGAATTTACAAAAAAAAGAAACGAAACAATTAGTAAAAAAGTTTTTGGAGATTATACTGAATATAAATTTTATAGATTTATTATAGTAGCTAGTATTATTCAAAAAGAAGCTGCTAATGAAAGCGAAATGCCTATTGTAGCGAGTGTTATTTATAATAGATTAAATAAAGGTATGAAACTACAAATGGATGGAATGCTAAATTATGGTATGAATTCTCATATAAAAGTAACTCCACAAATGATTAGAGAAGATAATTCAGAATTTAATTCTTATAAAAATTCTGGTTTACCAAGTGTTTCAATTTGTAACGTTTCTACACAAGCAATTTTGGCAGCAATTTCTCCAGCTAAGACAAATTATTTATATTTTATGAGAGATAAAAGGACTGGTACACATAGGTTTAATACAACTTTAGCAGCTCACGAAAAAGAAATAGAAAGGCAAAGATAAGGGTAATTTAATTTTTTTTGATTTACTCTTTTTTAACTTAGCAGTTATACATTCATCTAAAATTTAATTAAAGGAGTTACGATGAGTATTGTATATACTTTCACAGATGAATCGCCAGCGTTGGCAACTTTAAGTTTTTTACCAATTGCAAAAGCTTTTTTAAAGCATGCAAATATTGAAATTACCACAGCTGATATTTCATTGGCTGCAAGAATAGTTTCTAGTTTTCCAGAGTGTTTAAAAGATGAGCAAAAGTGTGAAGATGCACTTGCAAAACTTGGTGAATTAGTAAAACTTGATGGAGCAAATGTAATTAAAACTCCAAATATTTCTGCTTCTATTCCACAACTTAAGGCTTGCATAAAAGAATTACAATCAAAAGGATATAATGTTCCAAATTATCCAGATGAACCACAAAATGATAGCGAAAAAGCAATCAAAGAAAAATATGCAAAAGTTTTAGGTTCTGCTGTAAATCCTGTTTTAAGACAAGGAAACTCGGATAGAAGAAGCACAAAAGCTGTAAAAGAATACGCAAAAGCAAATCCATATAGAACAAAAACCTTTAGTAAAGATAGTAAAAGTTGTGTAACTTGTATGAGTAGTGATGACTTTTTCTCAAATGAAAAGGCAACTTTAATCAAAGAAAACGGCACTGCTAAATTATATAAAGTTGTAAATGGGGCTAAAACTGAGCTAAAATCTTTTGATGTTGTAAAAGATGAAGTAATGGACGCGACTTTTATGAATGTTGCAAAACTAGATGAGTTTTATGAAAAACAAATCAATCACTGCAAACAAGAAAATATTTTATTCTCGCTTCATTTAAAAGCAACTATGATGAAAGTAAGTGACCCTGTATTATTTGCTCACGCTTTAAAAGTTTATTTTAAAGATTTATTTGCTGAATTTGGCGATGAGTTTGCAAATCTAGGCATTAATCCAAACAATGGTTTAAGTGAGCTTTTAAGTAAGGTTGAAAACTCAAGCAAAAAAGATTTAATCCTAAAAAGATACGAAGAAATATTAAATACAAGAGCACCAATTTCAATGGTTAATTCTGATAAAGGTATTACTAATCTTCATGTTCCAAGTGATGTAATTGTAGATGCTTCAATGCCTGCAATGCTTAAAAATGGTGCTAAATTATGGGATAAAAATGGTGCAGAAATGGATACAAATGCTGTTATTCCTGATCAAACATATGCAACAATTTATCAAGCAGTTTTAGATGATATGAGAGCTAATGGAAGTATTAATCCAAGTGTGGTTGGTTCGGTTAGCAATGTTGGTTTAATGGCTAAAAAAGCTCAAGAATACGGCTCTCATGATAAAACATTCATAGCTGATTGCGACGCTACTTATCAAATAGAATTAAATGGTGAAGTTTTATTATCACATGAAGTTAAAAAGGGTGATATTTATAGAATTAATTTAGCAAAACCTGATGCGATAGCAAACTGGATAAAACTTGCAAAACAAAGATGTGAATTAAGTGGCGAGCAAGGAATTTTCTGGCTTGATAGCAAAAGAGCAAGTGATAGAATAATCATTGATTTAGTTAAAAAAGAATTAGGAGAAACTTTCTTAATCTTAAGCCCTTATGAAGCTTGCAAAAAAAGTTTAGAAATTATTAGAAGTGGTAAAAATTGTATATCAATTACAGGTAATGTTTTAAGAGATTATTTAACAGATCTTTTCCCAATACTTGAATTAGGAACAAGTGCGAAAATGCTTTCAATAGTTCCAATGCTAAATGGCGGAGCTATGTTTGAAACAGGTGCGGGTGGTTCTGCTCCAAAACAAGTTGAGCAAGTTGTATTAGAAAATCACTTAAGATGGGATAGTTTAGGCGAGTTTTTAGCTCTTCAAAGCTCACTTGAATTTGAAGGAAACAAAGGCAATGCAAAAGCAAAAGTTATGGCAGAAGCTTTTGATGAAGCAATATCTCATTATTTAAATGAAAATAAAGCTCCAAGTAGAAATGCGAAAGAAAACGATAATAGAACAAGTCATGTGTATTTTGCAATATATTTAGCGAATGCACTTGCTAAGCAAAATAATGATGAAAGTATGAATAAGTTTTTTAAAGTTATTGCTGATAAACTTAATTCAAATTCTTCTAAAATCATTGAAGAATATATGAATGAAGAAGGTAAAGCAGTTGAATTAGGTGGATATTATGTTTTAGGCGAAGTAGCTGAAAAGATAATGAGACCAAGTGTTACATTTAATGAAATTTTAAAATCAATTTAAGGAGAAAATATGAATATACACGAATATCAAGCAAAAGAAATTTTTGCTAAATTTGGTGTGCCTACTTTAAAAGGTAAGGTTGCATTTAGTGTTGAAGAAGCTGTTGCAAACGCAAAAGAATTAGGCGGAAGTGTTTGGGCTGTAAAAGCTCAAATCCACGCTGGTGGTCGTGGTTTAGGTGGCGGTGTAAAAATCGCTAAGAATTTAGATGAAGTTAAAATGTATGCTGAAAAAATATTAGGTATGAACCTTGTAACTCATCAAACAGGACCAGAAGGAAAACTTGTTAGAAAACTTTATATTGAAAGTGGTGCAAATATTGCTAAAGAATATTATTTAGCACTATTATTTAATAGAATGGAAGAAAAAATCACAATCATTGCTTCAAGTGAAGGTGGTATGGATATAGAAAAAGTTGCAGCAGAGCAACCTGAAAAAATAGCAAAAGTTACAATTGACCCTGCAATTGGCTTTAAAATGTTTCACGGACTTGAAGTAGTAAAAGTTTTAGGTCTAAATAAAGATGAAGGTAAAAAATTAATAACATTTATAGATAAATTATATAAATTATATTTAGCAAAAGATGCAAATTTAGTAGAAATTAACCCATTAATCAAAACTGCAGAAGGCGAGTTTTTCGCACTTGATGCTAAGATGAGTTTTGATGATAGTGGTCTTTATAGAAATCCAGATATTGCAGAATTAAAAGATGAAACAGAAGAAAATCCAGCAGAGCTAGAAGCTAGCAAATATGGTTTAAGTTATGTAAAACTTGATGGCGATGTGGCTTGCATGGTAAATGGTGCAGGTCTTGCTATGGCTACAATGGATATTATTAATTATAGTGGCTGCAAACCAGCAAACTTCTTAGATGTTGGTGGTGGAGCAAGTGCTGAAACCGTTGCAAAAGCATTTGAGATTATTATGAGAGATAAGAATGTAAAAGTAATTTTCATAAATATTTTTGGTGGTATCGTAAGATGTGATAGAATTGCAAATGGTGTTTTAGAAGCTACAAAAACAACTAAAATTGATATTCCTGTAGTAGTTCGCTTAGATGGAACAAACGCTAAAGAAGCAAAAGAAATTCTAGATAATTCAGGTCTTAAAAATATTCACGCAGCAACAGATTTTGCAAATGGTGCTGAAATTGTAAAAAGCTTAGTAAAGTAAGGAGAAAAAATGAGTATATTAGTAAATAAAAATACAAAAGTAATAGTTCAAGGCTTTACAGGTAAAGAAGCTACATTTCACGCAGAACAATGTATTGCTTATGGCACAAATATAGTTGGTGGTGTAACTCCATTTAAAGGTGGAGAAACTCATTTAGGAAAGCCTGTATTTGATACGGTTAAAGAAGCAGTTAGTAAAACTGGTGCTGATACAAGTTTAATTTTCGTTCCTCCTTTTGCTGTTGGAGATAGTATCATTGAAGCTGCTGATGCAGGAATTAAACTTGCAGTAGTAATCACAGAACATACTCCTGTAAAAGATATGATGTTTGCAAAAGCTTATGCAAATAAAAAAGGTATGAAAATCATTGGACCAAACTGCCCAGGAATTATCACTGCAGATGAATGTAAATTAGGAATTATGCCAGGCTTTATATTTAAAAAAGGAAATATCGGTGTAATTTCTAAAAGTGGAACTTTAACTTATGAAGCAGCAAATCAAGTTGTTTTAGGTGGTTATGGAATTACAACTGCAGTTGGAATTGGAGGAGATCCAATCATAGGTCTTGCTTATAAAGAATTATTAGCTGAATTTGAAAAAGATAGCGAAACTAAAGCTATAGTTATGATAGGTGAAATTGGTGGAAGCTTAGAAGTTGAAGCTGCTAAATTTATAAAAGAAAATATCACAAAACCTGTTGTAGCATTTATAGCAGGTGCAACTGCTCCAAAAGGTAAAAGAATGGGTCACGCAGGTGCTATTGTAGGAAGTGCTGATGAAAGTGCTGCTGCTAAAAAAGAAGCTTTAAAAAGCTATGGTGTTCATGTAGTTGATTCTCCTGCAGATATCGGTAAAAAAATCAAAGAAATTTTAAAATAATTAAAGCCTAGATAATCTAGGCTTAGAAAGGTTAAAAATGGAAAATAATACTAATGCACCTGTATGGGTGGATGAAAAAAGATGTAAAGCCTGTAATATATGCGTAAGCTATTGTCCTATGGGCGTTATTGCTATGAGAGATGAACCAAGTGCTGTTTTAGGTCAAATGATTGAAGTAGTTAATCCAGAATCATGCATAGGTTGTAGAGATTGTGAAACTCATTGTCCTGATTTTGCGATTAATGTTGCAGATGCTAAAGGCTTTAAATTTGCAAAACCTACTCAAGAAGGTAAAGATAGAGCGGCTGCAATTAAAGCTAACAATTTTAAAAAGTTAAAGGCGTAAAGATGAGAGAAGTAATATCAACAGGAAATAATTTAATAGCTCAAGCTGCAATTGATTGTGGTTGTTCTTTTTTTGGTGGTTATCCAATAACTCCTAGTAGTGAGATAGCTCATGAATTAAGCCATATGCTACCAAAAGCTGGTGGAACATTTATTCAAATGGAAGATGAAATAAGTGGAATTAGCGTTGCACTAGGTGCGGCTATGAGTGGTGCAAAAGCAATGACTGCAAGTAGTGGTCCTGGAATTAGCTTAAAAGCAGAACAAATAGGGCTTGCATACATAGCTGAAATTCCAATCGTAATAGTAAATGTTATGCGTGGTGGTCCATCAACTGGTCTTCCAACTCGTGTTGCTCAAGGCGATTTATTTCAAGCAAAAGCTCCAAGTCATGGAGATATAGCAAGTATTGCTATTGCACCTGCTAGTCTTGAAGAAAGCTATAATCTAACAATAACAGCATTTAATTATGCTAATAAATATTCAACTCCAGTATTTTTATTAATGGATGAAACGGTTGGACATATGAATGGTAAAGCAATTTTACCTGATGTAAAAGATTTAAAAATAGAACCACGCCGTGAATTTACAGGAGACCCAAAAGATTATAAACCTTATAAAGCTGATATGGACGAACCTGCTACATTAAATCCATTCTTTAAAGGCTATCGTTATCATATAGCTGGTCTTCATCACGGAGATATAGGTTTTCCAACTGAAGATGGCAAAATAGTTGATTATAATATGAGAAGATTAGTTGGTAAGATTAAAAATAAAGTAGATGAATTAGCACTTTATGAAGAATATATGTTAGATGATGCTGATATTTGTATTATTGCTTACGGAAGCGTTGCTCGTGCTGCAAAAGAAGCAATTGCAAGACTTAGAGCACAAGGATTGAAAGTAGGTTTATTTAGACCAATTACTTTATATCCAGTTCATGAGAAAAAAATAGCTGAAGTTTGCTCAAGATTTAAGAAAATTTTAGTAACAGAATTAAATATGGGACAATATTTAGAAGAAATTCAAAGAGCAAGTAAGAGAGATGATTTTGCTAGCTTACATAGAGCTAATGGTCGTCCAATAACTCCAAGTGAAATTGAAGCAAAAGTAAAGGAGAGTTTCTAATGGCTTTTAATTATGATGATTATTTAAGAGTAGATAAAATGCCTACTCAGTGGTGCTGGGGATGTGGTGATGGTGTTGTTTTAAAATGTATTATTAAAGCAATTGCAAAAATGGGTTGGAATATGGATGATGTTTGTGTAGTTAGTGGTATTGGCTGTAGTGGTCGTATGAGCTCATATGTAAATTGTAATACCGTTCATACAACTCATGGTCGTGCATTAGCTTATGCAACTGGTATTAAATTAGCTAATCCAACTAAACATGTGATAGTTGTAACAGGTGATGGCGATACAACTGCAATTGGTGGTAATCATTTAATCCATGCTGCAAGAAGAAATATTGATTTAACTCATATTATGATTAATAACTTTATTTATGGACTTACAAATTCTCAAACAAGCCCAATGACCCCACAAGGATTTTACACAGTTACAGCTCAATTTGGTAATATTGACCCTACATTTGATGCTTGCGAATTAGTAAAAGCAGCTGGAGCTAGTTTTATAGCTCGTGGTAATGTAATTGACGCTGCTAAACTTGAAAATATGATTTATAAAGCAATGGCTCATGAAGGATATAGTTTTATTGATTGCTTTAGTAACTGCCATATTAATTTAGGTCGTAAAAATAAAATGGGCGAAGCTGTTCAAATGCTTGATTGGATAAGTAATCGTTCTGTTGAAAAATCTAAATTTGACAAATTAAGCGATGAAGAAAAAGTTGATAAATTCCCAGTTGGAATTTTATATGAAAATAAAACTAAACCTGAATATTGCAAAGCTTATGAAGAAGTTCGCCGTGCTGCTAAAGAAGGTAGAATGGTTAATTTAAATGCTTTAGGGGGTGCTAAATGAAATTCCAATTAAGATTTGGTGGAGAAGGCGGTCAAGGTGTAATTACCGCTGGTGAGATTTTAGCAGCTGCTTGGATGGAAAAGGGTGGAAGTAGTAAAAAAGGTGCTTATGCTATAAAAGCTAGTACATATACTTCTCAAGTTCGTGGTGGTCCAACTAAGGTTGATATTATTTTAGATGATGAAGAAATATTATTTCCTTATGCAGTTGAAGGCGAAATTACTTTTATGCTTTCAACTGCTCAAAAAGGCTATTCTGGTTTTAAAGATGGTGTTTGTGAAGGTGGAATAATAGTAGTTGAGCCAAATCTAGTAAAACCAAGTGAAGAAGATAGAAAGAAATTTAAAATATTTGAAATTCCAATCATTACAATAGCTAAAGATGAAGTTGGCAATGTGGCTACTCAATCAGTTGTTGCACTTGCAATTGCGGTATATATGAGCAAATGTATGGATACTGATGTTGTAAAAGAAGTTATGTTAAGTCATGTGCCACCAAAAACTCGTGATGCAAATGCTAAGGCTTATGATTTAGGTATAAAATACGCTAAAAAAGCTTTAGGAGAATAATTTTAAGCCCTTTATAGGGCTTAAATATTAATTATTTAATAAAAATTTAATATTAATATTTAAATTATTAAAAAATATACTTTATTTTTCTTTTTAATAAATTCTTATTATAATTACTTACTTTTTGAAAAGGAGATGTTATGACTAAGGATAAAATTCCTTTAGCTATTTTATGTATATTAATAGCTATTTCATTTGTATTTATTCCGGTTCCTGAAAGTCTAATTTCTATTAAACAAGCTGCTTTATTAAAGGCTCATTCTGATTTTTCAGAACAAAAATTATTAGAATTAAGCTTATTTGATGCAAGACTTTCTTGGATATATTTAGGTTGTTTTATAGCTACTGTTTTATGTATTATTTTAAAAGTAATGCCACTTGGTGCAGTTAGCTTAATATCTATTGCTTTTATAGCAATTTCTACAATTAGTGTTAGTGCCGATATTAGTGGAGCTGCTAGAAGTAAGGCTGCTATTAAAGATGCTTTAAGTGCATTTTCTAATAGCTTAATATGGCTTATTGTAATATCTATTATGCTCGCTCGTGGTATTATCAAAACTGGTCTTGGAAGAAGATTAGCATTTTATTTTTTAAGCATATTTGGTAAAAAAACTTTAGGTATAGGATATTCAATTGCTTTAAGCGAAGTGTTTTTAGCTCCGATTACTCCATCAAATACTGCAAGGGGCGGTGGTATAATTAATCCAATAGTTCAATCAATTGCTAAAGCTCTAGGTTCAGAGCCAAATAATGGCAGTGCAAATAAAGCAGGAACATATCTTAGCCTTGTAAATTATCAATCAAATCCAATTACATCTGCTATGTTTATTACCGCAACTGCACCAAATCCATTGGTAGTAAAACTAATTTCAGATGCAACTAATGCAAATATTAGTATTACTTGGGGGCAATGGGCTTTAGGAATGTTTGTTCCTGGAATGTGTGCGATATTGCTTATGCCATTAGTGATTTATTTTTTAAGCCCACCTGAACTTAAAGAAACACCTGATGCAAGAGAATTAGCTAAAAAAGAATTAGCTGCTATGGGTAAATTTAGCTTAGATGAAAAAATTATGCTTAGTATTTTTGGATTATGCTTATTCTTATGGGCTGGAATGCCTAGTAATTTTGCTAATTGGTTTGGTTTTAGCGAATATGCAAAGGCTTTGACATTTGATCCTGCTAGTGTGGCGGCTTTAGGACTTGCAATTGCGCTTTTAACTGGTGTTTTAAAATACGATGAATTATTAGCAGAAAAGACAGCTTGGGATACATTAGTATGGTTTGCTGCTTTAATTATGCTTGCTACTATGCTTGATAAATTAGGTTTAGCTGCATTTTTAGGACAAGAGTTAAAAATGGCAGCTTCATCTTTAGGGCTTAGCGTAACTTTTGTAATGATATTTTTTACTTTAGCGTTTTTATATTCGCACTATTTTTTCGCAAGCACAACGGCTCATATTTCAGCAATGTTTTTAGTATTTTATAAAACAGGGCTTGATTTAGGAGCACCACCTATGCTATATGCTTTTATGTTAGCAGCTGCAGGAAATATTATGATGGCACTTACGCATTATGCTACAGGGACTGCTCCTGTTGTATTTGGTAGTGGTTATGTTAGTCTTAATAAATGGTGGATAATAGGTTTTATTGTAAGTGTTATTGATATAGCAGTTATGATTTGTGTTGGCTTAGTATGGTGGAAGATATTAGGCTTTTATTGATTTAAGAATTTGAAATAGGAAATTCCTATTTCAAATTCTAAACACAAAATTATTAATAAACTTCCACATATACCATACCATCATCAGTATATCTTGCACTATAGTCTAACCATATCTCTTTAATTATACTAAAATTTTCAGTTTCTTTTAATATGAGTTTGTTTGTACAATTTATCTTTTTTGCTTCTTTATCAATTTTATTAGTCATAAAACTTGAATATGAAATATCATAAGCATCTAATGTTTTTGATTGTTCTAATAAAATTTCAGTTAAAAGTTGTGTTACTTCTTTATCATCACAACTAGGTATAGAACCACAACCTATACAAAATGCACTAACTACAATTAAAGAAAAATATATTTTTTTCACGATATATCCTTATATAATTTGTAAAATTTGTTGATAGTTGTATTGTCTAACTTTTTTGCCAATATTTATAATATCAATAATCCACCATATAATTCCTATTGCAAACATACAAGTAATGAATTTGAGTATAAAAATAAGTATGCCTAAACCAATAGAGCCAAGATAAAATCTATCTACATAAAGCATAGCACATATAATTCCAGTAGTAGGATTTTTAAGCTTTGCAGCAAGTAGTTTGTCTGAAAAGTTTTTTCTTTCAGCATCGCTCATTCTCTCTAACTTTTCTCTTAAATTAATTACAGCCATTCCGTCTTTTGGCAACTTGTCTTGAATACTCATTAAAATACTATTCGTATCCATTTACACTCCTTAATAAAAAATTAAAGCCATATAATACCCCCCCCCCCCCAATCTTAAAAGTAGCTTAAAATAATTTTAAAATATTTAAAACAAAAATTATCTTATTTAGGCTACAATGAAACTACATTTTAATTTTAAGGAGAAGTTATGAAAAAAGTTGGTATTTTTTATGCTACAAAAGGTGGTACTACTAAAGCTTTTGCAGAGCAAATCGCAGCAAAAATTGGTGCTGATGTTATAAATATTAAAGATGTTGAAATAAACGCATTATCAGAATATAAAACTTTAATCTTAATGAGTTCAAGCTATTTTTTTGGTGCTTTGGCTGATGATTGGGGAAGTAAAGTAAAATTATTAAATACTATTGATTTTAGCGATAAAAATGTAGCTATCGTAGGTGTTGGCGGACAAGAAAGACATCCTGATAGTTTTTGCTCTGGCGTAGCTGATTTTTATGATAAATTAGCTTTTAGTGGAGCAAGATTTATAGGCGAAGTTTGCTCAAGTGATTATAACTACACATTCTCAAGATTACAATTTGGAAAAGCTTTAAGAGGACTTTGCCTTGATAAAGCTGATGGAGATAAAAACGAAGCAAGAATTAATGCTTGGGTTGAAAATATTAAAAAATATTTATAATTTTTAGGAAGCTAAGCTTCCTTTTTTGCAATGTTGGCATTTTTTAAACACTTATACTTAATATTTATTTTTAGACTTTGTTATGATAAAAAAGCTAATTTTTTATTATTTTTATTTCAATTAGTTTCAGCGTTTTTTATTTTTGTAACTTTTTTTATAATGATTTTTTATAGCTTAGAATATATAAGCGATCATACAAAAAATCTTAATGAACTTAAAAAGGCTGAAGGTGTATTGTATGATGTAGAAAAGATAGTTCATGAGAAAACGTTTAGGATTTTTAGAAAAAGAAATTATATTATATGGCATTATAAAATGATTGATAATAATAAAAATCACAAAACTTTCATAGCAAGAGAAGATAAAAGTTATGCAAAAAATCTCATAGGGCAAAAAGTAGCTATTTACTATGTTCCTAGCGTATTTTATCCAGAAATAAGACAATTAGAATCAAATGGCTTTATTTATGAGAGATACAAAGTAAGAGATAATTATGAAGATTTAAAATATATTTTCCCATTTTTTATGTTTTTTGCGAGTATATTTTATATGCTAAATATTAAAGGTAAATACCCTAAT
>NZ_JAHCZC010000058.1:0-12021 GCF_018501135.1 Campylobacter sp. 2018MI13
ATTATTATCATAGGAATTATGCTATAAGTAAGAGCAAGTTTGTTATTAATTTTTTTTCTTAATTTAAAGAAAAATATTATAAAAAATATAATTATAAAAACTTTAAGATATATTAGTGGATAAAGTATAAGTCCTTTATAAAATAAAATTATTATTTGACCTGTAAAACCAAAAAACAAACTATTAATCGCTAAAAAGCAAAAAAGAATTGAATAAATTACATTTACATCTGAGCCAATGCTAAAAATTACACCTGCTAAAACTGAGCCAATAGCAATCATTATTTCAATTATTATAAAAATCTTAAAAAGTATTTTTAAGAATTCTAATGTTTTTTTCATACCATACCTTAAATATTTTTCATAGGAAGATTACAAAACTATTTTTCCATACTTATCTTTTAAATACTTATCTCCAACATCATACATTGCAGTCTAGATATTTTTAAAATTATCCATACAATTCAAATATTCTTCTTTTGTCATCATTAACTCCTTAACTATCAATTTTTTCATAAATATAACCATATTTATCAAAATAAATTTTAAGCTCTTTTATATTGATATTATGATTATCTTTAAAATACTTTTCAAGCTCGTGATATTTTTCAATGCTTAATATATTTATAATCTTTTCATCTTGCAATAAAATTACCGAATCCATTACCTTATAGTATTTTAGTTTAAGCGTAAATATGTAATAAAATAATTTAAGAATAAAATTTATAAAGTATTGTAAGATAGTAGCAGGTAGTAAAAAAATCCATAAAATTTGAATTACTTCATGGGGTTTTTGTGATTTGTGATGAACTACCGAAAAGCTTTTATATATCTTAAAAGGCTTATTTAAATCAATACTTTCTAACACTTCGCCATTATTTAGATAATTAATGGTATTTTTAGTAATTATGATTTCTCTTTTACACTTTATAAAAGGTCTTATGTAAGGTAGTGCTAAAAATGGCATAATTATAAAAACATTTCTATGAAGTGAAGAGCTAGGATTATCTGTTAGAAAATACGCAATATAACTTATTATCATACAAACAAAAGCAGGTAAAAAATCAAAAAATGTATTAATATCCTTGATAATTACCGGCTCTTTATCGTAATCTCTTTGCATATCATCTAACCTTTTTTTAATAAATTTATATGGTGCTATATAGCACAATCAATGTCTTAAATTAAAACCACAACTAAAAATAGTAACATTCCAAATTTTAAGCATTCAAATTCCTTTATTTTTCATATCATAGCATTTACTTAAATAAAAATATCAAAAAACTTTATTAATTTACAATTTAACCACTATTTAGATAGTTAACTTACGATAAAAAAGATAGAAAGTGTAAAAATTACATAATATAAATATTAAGTGAAGTGCTAAAAGTGATTAAAATCTATTTTAAATTCTTAGAATTTAAAATAGAATAGGGTAGGTTATTTAACAGCGTTTTCCAAACTTAATGCTGCATTTAATAAGTTTTGCTCATCAAATCTTTTTGCTACTAATTGAACGCTCACATTTAAATTATCTTCAGTTTTAGCAACAGGCACGCTAATACCTGCAAGCTTTGCAAGATTAACTGAAATAGTGAAAATATCTTCTAAATAGCTTTCAACAGAACTAGTCTTCGCATCAAATGATTTTGGAAGACTTGGTGCAACAGGCATTAGTATTAAATCATTATCGCTTAAAATTTCATTGTATTTTCTAGTGATAATTTCTCTTACTAATTGAGCTTTTTTATAATATGCGTCAATATAACCACTTGAAAGCACGAATGTTCCTAATAAAATTCTTTTTTGAACTTCAAGCCCAAAACCTTCGCTTCTAGTATTTACATATAACTCGTTTAAATCTTTAAATTCCTTAGCTCTATTGCCATATCTAATCCCATCGTAACGGCTTAAATTAGCACTTGCTTCAGCACAAGCTATTATATAATAAGCAGCTACATCGTATTTACTATCAGCAAGGCTAACTTCACTTATGGTATGACCACAAGCTTTTAATTTATCTATAGCTTTATAAGTTTGTGTTTTTATTTCATCAGAGCATGAATCTATATAATTTTTAATAATTGCGATTTTGTATTTTTTATTAGCGTCTAATTTATCAAATGTAGGCACAAATTGAATATCAGCACTAGTGCTATCAAACTCACAATGACCTGCAATCGCATCGTATAAAATACTAGCGTCTTTTACATTTTGAGTTAATACTCCTATTTGGTCTAAACTACTTGAATAACTAGCAAGTCCATATCTGCTAACTCTTCCATAACTTGGCTTAAAACCTACACAACCACAAAATGCAGCAGGCTGGCGAACACTTCCACCTGTATCGCTTCCTAATGCAGCAAGAGCTATTTTTGCACCTACCGCAGCAGCACTACCACCACTACTTCCACCTGGGACTAAAGCATTATTTAAAGGATTTAGGGTCTTTCCATAAAAGCTTGTTTTTGTAGTATTACCCATAGCAAACTCATCCATATTACATCTTCCAAATGGTGCGAATTTGTGTTTTTTCATATTGTTAATCACACTTGCATCATAAGGTGCATAATATCCTTGCATTATTTTTGAACCATTTGTAATGCTCCAGCCCTTAACTTGAATATTATCTTTAATAGCTACAGGCACTCCTAGATAATCAACATCATCTAAAGGAGTATTGATTAATTGCTCTACATAAGCTCCTAAATGTTTGTTTTCTAATGCTAATTTATTTAGTTCTTTTTTTAATTCTATTAATTCATTATCACTTAATTTTAATGCTTGTTCTAAAGTTATCATTTCTTTCCTTTATTTACTAAAATTACTCCAATAGCACTAATTATAGCTAATACTATAATAGTGCCGACTATTAGCTCTAAGCTAACAGGTTCGCTCATTTTAACACCCTTTCGCATCTAGGACATAAGCTTTCTTCGTTTAGGCTTAAGTATTTCCAACATCTAGGGCATTTGCATAGATTTGATTTTATGATTTTGTATGTTTTATTATCAATTTCAAAACTTGCCAAAGCTTCGTTACTATTTAAAGCTTCAATTTTACTTAATGAATAAAAATCAGCTGCTTCTTCATAATTTAATATCACTTCATCATTAGTAGCTAGATTTAGCTCTAATGTGCTTTTGATTATTTTATCTTTTTTTAATATATCAATTTGCTCGTAGAATTTAACACGAGTTTTTAATAAATATTCATAATCGTTTTTGCTCGGTGTGATTTTACTAGCAAAATCAAAATCTTCTAAATCAAAAATACTCTTAATATCGCCTAATATAAATTTGTTTGCGTGTTCGCAAGCTTCATTTGTAGTATGAGTTAATACAGGTGCTAGTAAAACTAATAATTTTTTAAGTATTAAAGCCATTGCAGTAATTGACGCTGTTCTTTTGCTATCTTCTTTAGCATCACAATACAAGCTATCCTTACAAATATCAAGATAAACACCACTTAAATCAGCACTTAAAAATGTGCAAAGTGCATTCATACCTTTAGCGAAATCATATTCTAAGAATGATTTTTTGTAAAGCTCAAACACATTATTAGCTTTATTTAAAATCATTTTGTCTAAATCACTGAAATTATAATTATAAGCTTTTAAATCGCTAGTATTTGCTAATAAAAATCTTATTGTATTTCTTATTTTTCTATATTGTTCGCTAGTTTGTTTTAATATGCTTTCACCTAATTTAACATCAGTTGAATAATCACATAATGTTATATAAAGTCTAAAGATTTCTAAGCCATAATTTTTTGCAATTTGTTCTGGCGCTATTACATTGCCTAGACTTTTACTCATTTTTCTACCTTTTTCATCAACGGTAAATCCGTGAGTTAAAACTGCTTTATAAGGTGCTTGTTTGTTTAAAATAACGCTTAATAACAATGAGCTTTGAAACCACCCACGATGTTGGTCGCTTCCTTCTAAATACATATCAGCTTGAGTTGTTTTGATATCGTAATTTCCACTAGCTAAAACAGCGTTAAATGTAGAGCCGCTATCAAACCAAACATCTAAAATATCAGTAACTTTTTCTAATTCATCTGCTTTATATTTTGAATTAGCTGGTAATAAATCTTTAATATCTTTTTGCCACCATACTCTTACGCCTTCTTTTTCAAATATACTTGCAAGGTGTTCGTAAAGTTCAAAATCCATAATCAAATTCCCTGATTTATCATTAAAGAATGCTAAAGGCACACCCCAAGAGCGTTGCCTTGAAATACACCAATCAGGTCTATTGCTAATCATAGTTCCTATTCTATTTCTTCCTGCTTTTGGATAAAAACTCACTTCATCAAGTGATTTTTGAGCTAATTCTCTTAAAGTCATACCATTGTAAAATTCTTTATCCATAGCTATGAAAAATTGTTTAGTAGCTCTATAAATTATTGGTTTATGAGTTCTCCAACAAAATGGATATGAGTGTATAAATTTAGAGCATTTTAAAAGACTTTCGCCCAATAATTCAATAATTACTTCATTTGCTTTAAATACATGCATTCCTAATAATTCAGGTTTATTTGGCACTAATCTTTTGATATTTTCATCATAACAACCATCATCTCCTACAGGCATTTCTACTTCAATGTTATATCTTAAACAAGCATAATAATCATCTTCTCCGTGTCCTGGTGCAGTATGAACTAAACCACTACCGCCATCCATTAAAACATGCTCTCCTGTTATGAATTGAGATAGATTATTGTTTAAAGGATTTAATGCGTTTGTATTTTCTAAAAAATCTCCTTTAAACTCAAGCACAGGTTTAATATTAAATTCTGCTAAATCTTCTAATCTTTTTTTAGCTACGATAAGACCATTTTCTCCTAAAACATATAGCTCATCTTTATTTAATGCGATTGCTTTATTTGCTGGTAAAGTCCAAGGAGTAGTAGTCCAAATAACAGCTCTTGCATTGTTTAAAACACTATCATTTGCTCCTAAAGATTTAAGTTTTGCTTTTGCATCATCGTTTAGTTTGAATGCTACGAAAATTGAATAATCTTCCTTATCTTCATATTCAACTTCTGCTTCAGCTAAAGCACTTTTAGCAGCCCAACTCCAATAAACTGGCTTACTTCTTTGAATTAATAAACCATTTTTAGCTACTTCTAAAAGAGTTTTATAAATATTTGCTTCAAATTTAAAATCCATAGTCAAATAAGGCTTGTCAAAATCTCCAATTATTCCTAAGTCTTTAAATTCTTTCATTTGAATACCTATGAATTCTTTTGCGTGTTCGGTGCAAGCGTCGTGAATTTCTTTTATACTTGGATTTTTATCTTTTAATTTGATTTCAACTTGTTGTTCAATAGGCAAACCATGGCAATCCCAACCAGGAGTATATGAAATTGAATTATTAGCT
This sequence comes from Campylobacter sp. 2018MI13, assembly GCF_018501135.1. NCBI lineage: Bacteria > Pseudomonadati > Campylobacterota > Epsilonproteobacteria > Campylobacterales > Campylobacteraceae > Campylobacter > Campylobacter sp. 2018MI13. Next base: position 5,387 of record NZ_JAHCZC010000058.1, read on the forward strand.
AGAAAATATCTAGTTTTATTAATCATATCTTTTAAGATTTTATTTAAAGCATGACCTATGTGTAAATGCCCGTTAGCATAAGGTGGGCCATCGTGTAGGATAAATTTAGGTGCTTTTTTATCTCTTAATTGTGCGTATGCAAATGATGAAAATTTTTCAAAACTTTTTTTCTCGTTTTCATAAAGATTTGCTCTCATCTCAAAAGTAGTATTGGGTAATAATAATGTATCTTTATAATCCATAAATGTGCCTTTAATATTTTTTGATTGTTAAAATGCACTTATTTTGCTATACTTTTTTAAATAAAAGGATAAGAAATGAAACATTTATTAATATATTTTACAAAAGATTTGAGTTTTAATGGTAGTTTTTGTGAATTTGTAGATAGAAGTTTGGCTAAGAAGAATTTGTTTGCTAATACTATCATTAAGCTTAATGATGATGATTCTAAATTAAATACTCTTTTAGAAATAGATGTTAAAAAATATGAATTAATAACGATAATTGCTGATGAGCATTCTTTTTCTATGATTAATAAAATCCTAGCTACATTAAAAGAATGTGAATTGAGCTTAATTGATGATGAGTTTATAGTAGAAAATCCTAAAGATTATAAGAAAAATTCAGTTTTAATAGATTTAAACGGGGTTATGATTAATATATTAAAAGCTAGTATGTTTTATCTACCTGAAATTTTGCATAACACAAAACTTAGTTATGATTTTTTAATAAGTGATTTGGATTTAGAAAGTGCTGAAATATTATTAAATACTAGCGTAAAGCCTTATGGAGTAAGTCTTAATATTTATTCACTACTTGATAATTTATTATATGTCAAAGTAAATACTAATGAATATTCAGATGAAATAGGGCTTTTAAATTCCGTTAAATCATTATTCCCTAAAAAAGTGATTTTTGCTGATAATTTATACGAGCATATAATTAAAAAATTAAAAGAAAATAACAAAAAATTAAGCTTCGCAGAAAGCTGCACTGGTGGATTATTGGCTAGTAATTTTACTAAAATTAATGGCTCAAGTAGTGTTTATGAAGGTAGTGTTATAACATATTCAAATAAAAGCAAAAAAGCTTGGCTAAATGTAGAAGATATTTATTTAGAAAATCAAGCAGTTTATTCTCAAAATTGTGCTTTAGCAATGGCTACTGGGGTATTGAAATTGACTAAGGCAAATTACGCTATAACTTGCACGGGGGTTTTAGGAGATAGCGATGATTTAGGTGTTAAAAGCGGTGTAGCTTTTATATGTGCTATTAGTGATACAGGCTTGATTTTGCACGAGAGATTAGAATTACTTGGAGATAGGATTTATAAGCAAAATCAATGTGCTTTAGCCTGTGCTTTATTGCTTTGCAAACTTGAAAGAGAAGTGTTTTTTGAATGATTTATGTAGTTGGTTTAAAAAACGAAACAAATATAAAGAGTATTTTTGTAAATGAAATAATTTTTAATGATTTTAGCATTAATGATGATTTTGATGCTTGTATTTTTACTAGCAAAAATGCCGTTAAATCTTGTGTATTAAATAATATTAATCTAAAAAATAAAAAGATTTTTAGTATAGGTTTAGCAACTACGAAATACTTAAATAGTTTAGGCTTAGATGTGTTTTATACAGGCAAATCAGCTCACGCGAGTGAATTTAAAAACGAGATATTGCCACTGCTAAATAATTTAAAATGTGTTTATTTTAGGGCTTTAAATATTATAAGTGATTTAGATGAGTTTTTAGATTCAAATAATATTAGCCTAAGGTCTGTAATAGCATATAGTAACACTAGATTAAATACGCCTTTAGATAAGGATTTAAAGCCTTTTGTAAAGTCAATAAATAATGAAGATATATTGATATTTTTAGCACCATCAGGAGTGCGTGATTATGAATATTTTTTCAAAACTTTTCCAAAAAATATAATAGCAATAGGAAAAAGCACTGAAAATGAATTAAAAAAATATAATGTAAAAAATATCTTTGTTTCAGACTATCCTACTTTGCAAGATTGCTTAAACCTAGCTAATAGTTTAAATAAAGTTTAGGAATTTCAATTTGAAATTCCTTTTTTAATCAATCTTTAAAATACTTAAAAATGCTTCTTGTGGTAAAGATACTTTACCTATTGCTTTCATACGCTTTTTACCTTCTTTTTGCTTTTCAAGTAGCTTTCTTTTTCTAGTAATATCCCCGCCGTAGCATTTAGCAGTAACATTTTTACCCATTGATTTTACATTTTCACGAGCTATGATTTTATTACCTATACTTGCTTGAATTGCTACTTCAAATAATTGTCTAGGCACAATATCTTTCATAGCTTTTACTAAATCTCTACCTTTGCTTAAAGCCTTTTGATTTGGTACGATAATGCTTAACGCATCAACTGCTTCTCCTGCCACTTTTATATCAAGCTTTACTAAATCTCCCACTCTATAATCACAAAATTCATAATCAAAACTAGCATATCCACGAGTAAGTGATTTTAATTTATCATAAAAGTCCATAATAATTTCATTCATAGGTATATCGTATTCAAGCAATACTCTATTTTCTGTTATATAATCCATTTTTGTTTGTATTGCACGGCGATTATTTAAAAGAGTAATTAAATTTCCTAAAAACTCGCTAGGAGTTATTATGGTAGCTTTTACATAAGGCTCTTTTATGTGATCTATTTTATTTACAGGTGGTAAGTCGCTTGGGTTTTGGATATTTAATACGCTTCCATCGGTTAAATTAACTTCATAAGTAACACTAGGAGCGGTTGCTATTAGGTCTAGATTAAACTCACGCTCTAAGCGTTCTTTTATAACTTCCATATGTAATAAACCTAAAAAGCCAACCCTAAAGCCAAAACCTAAAGCAAGTGAAGTTTCTGGCTCGTATGAGATTGAGCTATCGTTTAGTTTTAATTTATCTAAAGCATCTCTTAAATCTTCAAATTTATCAGTTTCAATCGGATAAATCCCTGCAAATACAAAGGCTTTTGCTTTAGCAAAACCTTCAATTGGCTCTGTTGCTTTATCTTTTGCTAGGGTTATTGTATCTCCTACGCTAATTTGTGCTATGTCTTTTAATCCTAATACAACGATACCAACTTCTCCTGCTTTAATTGTATTTGTTGGCATTGGATTTAGTGGGTGTGGATAGCGTAAATCTAATACATTATGCTTTACGCCTTCGTGCATTAAATATATTTCATCGTTTTTATTAATCTCTCCATCCCTTACTCTAACTAAAGCTAAAGCCCCTAAATAGCTATCAAACCAGCTATCATAAATTAATGCTTTTAGCTTATTTTGATTACTTTTTGGTGCAGGAATTCTCTCACAAATTGCTTGTAATAATTCAGCAATTCCTATCCCAGCTTTTGCACTAACTTCTATTGCATTAGAACAATCAATTCCTATTATATGCTCAATTTCAGCCTTTACTTTTGCAGGATTTGCTGCGGGTAGGTCAATTTTATTAATTACAGGAATTATTTCTAAATCATGCTCAATTGCCATATAAACATTCGCAATTGTTTGTGCTTGAACGCCTTGTGAAGCATCAACTACTAATAATGCCCCTTCGCAACTTGCTAAACTTCTACTAACTTCATACGAAAAATCCACATGACCTGGGGTGTCAATAAGATTTAAAATATAATTTTCCTTATTATAAGTATAATTTAATCTAACTGATTGAGCTTTTATAGTAATTCCACGCTCTTTTTCTATATCCATAGTATCCATTACTTGCTTACTCATTTTGCGTTGCTCTATAGCATTGCAAGTTGTGATTAAACAATCTGCTAAAGTGCTTTTACCATGGTCTATATGTGCTATTATTGAAAAATTTCTTATATTTTGCATTAAAGTTCCATTATTTTGATGTGATTTTTAATATTAACAAAAAATAATAAATTACAGATTGTAAAAAGGGCATAAAGCCCTTTTTTAGCAAAATTTCTTGTAATTTGTAGCTAGACCTGCAAGGCTAGTTTCTTTATATCTTGTATCCATATCTTTACCTGTTTCATACATAGTTTTAATAACCTCATCAAGCCCAACGCTAGGAGCACTCTCTCTATCCATAGCCATTTTAGCTGCACTTACAGCCTTTATAGCTCCGAATACATTACGCTCAATGCAAGGAATTTGAACAAGTCCTGCAACAGGATCACAAGTTAGCCCTAAATGATGCTCCATTGCAATTTCAGCAGCAGAGCAACAATCAATCGGACTTGCCCCCATACTAAAGGCAAATGAAGCAGCTGCCATTGAAGAAGCTGAGCCAATTTCTGCTTGACAACCAGCTTCAGCTCCACTTATACTTGCGTTTTTCTTAAACAATGAACCTATCGCCATTGATACTAATAAAAAGTCTCTAATGTCCTTTTCACTCATACTTTTTACATGCTCTTTTAAATATAAAAGCACAGCAGGAACTACCGCACAAGCTCCATTGGTTGGAGCAGTTACTACACGATTACCCGCTGCGTTTTCTTCTGAAACACTCATAGCATAAAGGCTAAAATAATCTATAAAATCCAAATCACCCTTACGATTTAAATTCTTATCATCTAAAAGCATTAATTTTTTGGCTAATGCAGGAGCTCTTCTTTTAAGCTTGATTGGTCCTGGTAGGATTAGTTCATTTGAATTAGCACCTGCTTTAAAACTATCTTGCATTGCTTCATAAATCTCTTTGCAATAATTATTTATATATTCTTCGCTATTAAAATTAAGTTCATAAAGCATTGCAATTTCGGCTATGTTTTTATTGTATTTATTACATAACCACAAAAGCTCCGTCGCACTATCAAAAGAATAATCATAATTTTTTTCTTGATTAGTTTGATTAGTTTTACTAATCTCATCTTCACTTTTAATAAAGCCACCACCAACTGAATAATAAGTCTTAGATTTAACACAAGTATTATTTGAAAACGCTTCAATCGTTAAAGCATTTTCGTGATAGCTTTTAAATTCTTTAGAAAAAATAATATCGCTATTTTCATCAAAATCTATTTCAAATTCATTTCCTAATAAAAGCTTTCTTTCGTTTAATCTTAATAATACAACTTGTTTTTGTTCTGGGCTTATTGTTTTTACATTTAAGCCACTAAGACCTAAAACCACAGCAATATCGCTTAAATGTCCTTTACCTGTAAGTGATAAAGAGCCAAATAAAGTAACTTTTATCCTAGTAATTTCTTTTAAATTTAAACCTTTTAAAAACTCATTTCCCGCAACAAAAGGTCCAACTGTGTGCGAACTTGATGGACCAATGCCGATTTTAAAAATACTTAAGTTACTCATAAGTTCATCTTATAAATTACACTTGTAATTGTGATAATTCCCATAATAGCTACGAAATAACAAGCCGCACCATTTTTATAAACTCTTAGCTCTGGGATTTTATATATAGCATATACAGGCATTAAAAATAATATTACAGCAATAATAGGACCGCCTAAATCTTCTATAAATCCTAAAATACTAGGGTTATAAAAAGCTACTATTATCATAGTTACATACATAAATATAGTTGTAAAGGCATTATTTTTACTAACAGCTTTTCCGCTTACTTTTTTAATAAGTCCATTTAAGCCTTCTCTAGCACCAAAATAGTGTCCAAAAAAGCTAGTTAAAATTGCCAAAAATGCAACAGCAGGAGCACCATAACTTATAATATTTCCATCAAATTTATTAGCAAAATAGCTAAGGATTGGAATATTTGCATCTCTTGCAATAGCAAACTCATTTTTATCAAGACATAAAATACAAGAAAATACAAAAAACATAACAAATACTAATAAAAGCGTAGCGTTATTAAATAATATTTGCTTTCTTTTTGCGTCCGAGTTTTCTTTATACTCATTATATGTATTTAGGCTAAAAGTTGAAATCGCAGGAGAGTGATTAAAGCTAAATACTAATACAGGTAAAGTAAGCCATATTGTGCTAATAAATTCCTTTGCACTTGGAACTTCACCTAAAACTTCTAATTTCCAATGTGGAATTAAATAAAGTGAAAATAAAAATAGTATTAAGCATAATGGATAAACAAGCCATTCACAAACTTTAGTAACTAAAGTTTCATTAGTAAACATTACAGCCATCATAATTGTAATTAAAACAATAGCCAAGATTAAGCGATTTGGCTCGGCTAAGCCTAATTGATTTACCATAAATGAGCTTATAGTATTTGTAATACCAACCCCATAAGCAAGACAAATAGGATAAATTGCAAAAAAGTATAAAAATGTAATCACAATTCCTACTTCTTTACCAAAATATTTATTCACAGCATCAGTAATATCTCCACCTTTAGTAGAGCCTACAAAATATGATAAGAATAAATGTGATAAATAAGTCATTGGGAAAATTAATACACACATTAAAACAATAGGCCAAAAGCCACCAGTTCCTGCACGAATAGGTAAGAATAAAATTCCAGCACCAACAGCAGTGCCAAACAATGAAAACATCCAACGATTGTCAAATTCGCTCCATTTTTTCATTATTACTCCTTAAAATAATTTAAAGCCGCTATTTTAATTATATTTATATAACTTATTATAAATTTAAATCAAACTTTTAAAATAAATGTTACAAACTGTAACAAAATATTACA
>NZ_JAHCZC010000059.1:0-11913 GCF_018501135.1 Campylobacter sp. 2018MI13
CTAATCTATTAGTAATTGGGTCATCTCTAAAATCTTTCATTTTTACGAAATTCTTAGCTTCTTCAGGAGCTTTAAATTCTACATAGCCTTTAGCCCAGAACTCATCAAAGGTTGGCATTGATAGGCCACTTGCTGCTGCTTTTTCTCTTGATTGTTCATAAAAGTATTTAATCCATTCATTTGCAGTTTTACCCTCTGTAAAAGCTTGGTATTTTTCTTCACCAAAATGCTTAATAATTCCACAAAAAATATCATAATCATTTCTTGAGTTATACATAGGCTTTATACATTCTTTCATAGCGAAGATATATTTGTTTGTATGTGCTTTAGTTATATCATTTCTTTCTATTTCAGTAGTAGCTGGTAGAACTAAATCAGCATGTCTTGCACTAGCAGTCCAAAAACAATCTTGAACTATAAAACTATCAACCTTAGCAAATGCTTTTAATTGTCTATTTCTATCTTGATGATGGTGCATTGGATTACCACCAGCCCAATAAATTGACTTAATTAAAGGGAAGGTCTTAACTTTGCCATCAAATTCATATTCTTTACCAGGATTTTCAAGCATATCTACTATTCTTGAAACAGGAATTACTTCGTTAGTTCTATTATCCCACTCCCCTTTTATAGTAGTTTTTGTGCTAATTCCTGCAAGTCCAGGAAAACCACTAAAATTATTTGCTTTATCTTCAATATTACCACTATTAGCATTGCCCGTAACTGCACCCGGAGTTGGAACTCCACCATCTGAATAATGGTAGCTAAACCCATATCCACCACCATCAAGTCCAATTTGTCCTAAAACAGATGCAAGAGTTATCATAGCCCAGTGAGCTTGCTCTCCGTGATGAGCTCTTTGAAAACCCCAACCTGCCATAATCATAGTTCTATTTTTAGCCATAAGTTCTGCTAATTCTTTTATTTTTTCTGCTTTTATACCTGTGATTTTTTCTGCTAATTCAGGAGTTTTTGGATTATTCTCATCAAATAATCTTTCTTTTAATTTAGCAAATCCTACCGTGTATTTTTTAAGGAATTTTTCATCGTGAAGATTGTTTTTAATTAGATGATAACACATTGCTTCTACTAAGGCAACATCAGTTGTAGGATTAATAAATACTTGCTTAGCACCTAAAAATCTTGCTGTATCATTATATACTGGGTCAATATTAATTACTTTTATTTTTCCATCTTTAACTAATGCTTGTAATTTTTCTAAATAAGGGTAAGTTTCATGTAATGGCACACCCCAAGCAATTTGATTTGTATTAATCATATCATTTGACCATAAAACAACCACTTTTGAATGCTCTAATACATTGTCCCAAGAAGTTTGCTTAGCACTTGATTCATCAACACCACTAATATAAGGAGTAATTGCACGAATACAATGAGTTGAGTATGTAAGAGTTCTAGTAGTACAACCACCTGCTATATTTAACATTCTTCCAAGTAAGCTTTGTGGGTTATTAACGCTTCCAACGCAAAACCAACCATAACTACCGCCATAAACAGCATTAGAGCCATATTTTTCATAAACTCTTTTAAGCTCATTGGCTACTAATTCATAAGCTTTTTCCCAAGTAATCTCAACAAATTCTTCTTTACCCCTTAAGTTTTTAGGAGCTTTTTCAAATCCTTTTTCTAAAACACTTTTTCTAACGCTTGGGTTTTTAATTCTATCTTGTGAATATACTCTATTTACTACACCATTCATAAGAGTTGTTGGTTTAAAATCCCCATTAAAAGCTTTAAATCCTTCAACTTTGCTACTTCTAATAATTGGATGATAAGCTCCAAAATGTGAAGCACTAATTAAGCTTTCATCTATTTTAGGAATAGCGTTTTCACCAATAAAATCAACAGCACCTAAACTTGACGCACTAGCTGCTACTCCTGCTGCACCTTTTAAAAAGCTTCTACGAGATAACTTTTCCATAAATTCTCCTTAAAAATTTAAATAAAACTTAATTTTATAAGTTAGATAAAATTATAATAAAATAATTTAAGAATTAAGTAAATGGAATAATATATTCTTAATTATTATATAGATATTAAATACCCCCCCCCAATAGCAAAAAGGAATAATATGTAAATACAATGAAAACTATATTATTTAAGAAGAATTAATTAAAAATGGAATTTAAAATATAATTTTAAATTCCAAAGTAAAAACACTAAAATACAAGATTAAATAAAGCTAAAATTATAAGTATAAATACAAAACCTATAACACCTATTAAAGTTTCTAGCATAGTCCAAGTTTTAAGAGTTGTTTTTTCATCTAAACCAAATAAGCCTTTTACAAGCCAAAATCCAGAATCGTTAAAATGAGAGCAAACAACACTACCACAAGCTATTGCTAAAACGATAGCAACTTTATCAAATTCTGCAATTGATGTATTTGCTGCAATAATTGGTGCCATTAAACCAGCTGTTGTAGTAAGTGCAACAGTAGCTGAACCTTGAGCAATTCTAATAATTGCTGCTATTATAAAACCAGCTAAAATAACAGGAATGCCTAAATTAGCTAAAGTTCCAGCCAACGCATCACCTATTCCACTAGCTCTTAAAACACCGCCAAACATACCACCTGCACCAGTTACAAGCACTACAGAACAAATTGCAGGAAGTGCTTTTTCACAATATTTTTCAAGATTTTTAGCACCTAAACTTTTATTAAAAACAATAATACAAATTATTAAAGTAATCATAAGAGCGATTGGAGTTTGACCTATTAGATTTAAAACATTAAAACATATATCATTTTTTGCGATTATTTCTAATTTTTGCATAGATGAGATAATTGCACTTATAAAAATCAATACTACAGGGGTTAATAATATAAATATTACGGTTAAGAATTTAGGTTTATGTTTAATTTCTATTTTTTCATCTTCAAATAAATCTGGTGCTTTAAAATACATTTTTTTACCAGAATAAAGCCCAAATAAATAAGAGCTAAAATACCAAGTAGGAAGACCAATAATAAGTCCTAATATTAAAACCCAACCAACATTAGCGTCTATTGTAGCTGCTGCTGCAACTGGACCTGGGTGTGGTGGTAAGAAAACATGCATTACAGAAAACGCACCAACTGAAGGAAGTGCATAAGTTAAAACAGAACCTTTTAATTTATGAGCTACGCTTAATATAACAGGCAACATTACAATTAACCCTGCATCAAAAAATATAGGGAAAGCAAAAATCAATGAAGCTAAACCTAGTGCAAATGGAGCTCTTTGCACCCCAAAAAACTCAATTAAAGTATCAGCTAAAACTTGAGCTCCACCAGAAACTTCTAAAATTTTACCTATCATAGCACCAATACCAACTAATAAAGCAACACTTGCTAAAGTTGAACCAAAACCACCAAGCATTACTCCTAAAATTTTATCAAGCGGCGTATTGGCTGCTAAAGAAGTTAAAAAACTTATTATTATTAATGATATGAAAGCGTGAATTTTTAATTTCATAATCATAAATAATAATAAAACAACCGCAACTGCGGCAACACATAATAAGTAAGAAGCACTAAGCTCTTGCATTATTTCTCCTTTTATTTGAATTTATGTAATATTAAGAAAAATAGGTTAAAAATAGCAAGATTTTTATAAAAAAGGATAATTAATGAAACATTATAATATTGTTGTAATGGGAGTGTGTGGCTGTGGCAAAAGTACGGTTGGAGCTATGATTGCAAATAGTTTAGGAGCTAGCTTTATAGATGGAGATGATTTACACCCAAGAGCAAATATAGAAAAAATGCAAAGTGGGGTTCCATTAAATGATTTAGATAGAGAACCTTGGCTTGAAAGAATTGCTGATGTATTTTACTCAATTTCAAGAAGAAATCGCTCTTGTGTCATAGCTTGTTCTGCATTAAAAAAACAATATAGAGATAAAATAAGACAATCTGGTAAAATTATCTTTATTCATTTACACGGCTCAAAAGAATTAATAATGCAAAGAATGAGTAAAAGAAGCGGTCATTATATGAAAGAAAATATGATTGATTCTCAATTTTCAACATTGGAATTTCCACACAATGAAGACTTGGTAATAAATATTGATATTACTCCACCTATTGGAGAAATTGTTGAAGATGCACTAATAAAACTAGACCAACTTTAATAGTTTTGCATTTCTTCAAAAATCAACATTATCTCTTCTTGCGTTAAAATACCTAAGTGATAATAAAAAGTTTCATCATTGAAATTAACTTCTTTAAATTTCTTTCCAATTTCTGATTTTGGTTTGAAATTTACTCCATCTTTTGTATAAAAAAATTGTATCGGTATTAAAGAAATTGGGAATTTATTCAATAATTCAGGATTGTCAAAAATATCAATATTTAAAATTTTTACATTCAAATTACCTAGTTCATTATAAACTGATTTTAAAATTGGCTGAAATTGATTGCAAGATGAATTACTAGTATTACAAAAATTTAACAATATATTTGAATTATAATTTTTAATAATACTATTATCTATATAAGTTAATTCAAAACCATCTGTTTTTGTATAACTACCTTCGTTGTAATAATAATACCAAATGCCAAAAGCAGCTATTAATATAGCAAAAAACACTTTTGTCTTCATTCTAAAAACCTTTAAATTTAATAAAGGTATTTTAAAATATTTCTTTTAATCCCTAATAATTAGGGATTAAAAATATTATTTAGATTTAAAACTTAAAGTAGCAGTAAGCTGTAAAGTATCTCCGTATCTATCAAGATTATAAGGCAATTTTATACCAGCTGCAATAATTTGCAAGCCATCTTGAGGTTTGCTAAGAGTTAAAGTTGCAATACCTTTGTCATCGGTTGTAATATCATCTATATCATCATTTTGGTCTTCAAATTCAACCCCACTAATAGGTTTTCCATCTAACAATACTTGAACTTTTAATTTATCACCTACTTTTTTGTCTAGTGGATTTTCTAATGGAATTATTTCAAACTTTAATCCTAAAGGCTTACTTGATGCTTCGTCCCAAGCGAATATACTTTTACCCATTTTAAATATTTTTCTAGTTTGGGTTACTTCATTTGCACCTGTAATGTCGGTAATTTCATTTCTAGCTTGAGAATAATGTTTGCCATCTTTTGTAAAAGTATAATAACCAAAATCATAATTTACACTAGCTACTGATGGATTACCTTCTATAAAGATTTTATTATTTAAATAATCATATCCAGCTTTAAGCTTTTTACCCTTAGAATCTTTTGCACTTACACCAAATATTCTATCGCTTTGAAATTGACCCCAGTGATCATCAGCCCAAAATCCAACCTTATAACCATCATCTGTTTTCATTGGAAAAAATTGATGAGCAAATGCAGAACTTGCAACAAAAATACTAGCTAATGTAATTTTACTTAACTTCATAACATATCCTTTTTTTAAATTAATTTGATATTGATTATTATATGAATTATTTATTAATTTTTTCTTAATTTGATAATAATTTTAATTTTCTTTAATAAATATATTTTTTACAAATAAAAAAGGATTTTAAATAAGATAAATATTATCTTTTTTTTGATATATTTTTAATACAAATTTTAAAATTAAGGAGAAAAGATGTTTAAATTAAGAACATTAAATTATGCGACAAATGCGTTTTCAGGCTTTTTAACTGAAGAAACTTTCAATTATCACTATGGTAAACATCATCAAACTTATGTTAATAATCTTAACAATTTGATTGCTGGAACAGAATTTGAAAAAAAAGATTTAGTTGATATTATCTTAACTTCTAAAGATGGTGTTTTTAATAATGCTGCACAAGTTTATAATCACGATTTTTATTTTGACTGCATTAGTCCAAAAGAAAGCAAAATGAGTGCTGAATTAGAAAAAGCAATTAATGAAGCTTTTGGAACCTGTTCAAACTTTAAAGATGAATTTATAAAAGGTGCTACAGGCTTATTTGGTAGTGGATGGTTTTGGCTTGTGTATAATACTACAAGTAAAAAACTTGAATTAGTAAAAACAAGCAATGCAGCAACTCCAATTACTGATAAATTAATTCCTTTATTAGTTGTTGATGTTTGGGAACACGCTTATTATATTGACCACAGAAATGCAAGAGCAGCTTATCTTGAAGGTTTTTATAAGCATATTAATTGGGAATTTGTATCAAGCGCTTACGAATGGGCTTTAAAAGAAGGCTTTAATTCTGTTAAATTCTATGCAAATGAATTGCATAAATAATTCTTAGCCTACTTTTGTAGGCTTATCTTTTATATACTTGAATGTTAAATTGTGCTTTTATCAAATTCTTATCAGATTTTAAAACTATTGGGAAATGAACTCGTAAAATATTTGGAAAATTATCTAAAGAATCTATGAAATCATAAAAAATAGTTGGACTTGTTATTTTTGTGCTTACTGATAACTGATAGCTTACATAATCTTCGCTAAAATCTAAATTCTTATCTAAATTCACTTCATCAAAAAAAGTCTTGCAATGATTTTTAAATTTTTCAATATCAAATTCATTATGAATTTTTGCTAAATTGGTTTTATTTTCTGATAAATAATCATTTAATTGTCTTTCAATACTTTCATTTTTTGCTTTATTTTGCTGAAATTTTGAATTTGAAGAGCTTAAAACTTCATTTGCAACTTTTAATTTATTTACACTTGGGATTATAAGCAAAGCACTAAGGGTAAAAATAGTAATCAAAAATATACTCAACCATAATAGCAACTTTACTATATCAATTTTACTCATACTATTATCTTTATTCATTAAAACCCTCAGAATTTTCAATAGTGTTAATGCTTACAAAGTTATACCAACCAGAATTTAATTGTATAAAATTAGTTTTTGATGTTTCAAAAATACTTTGAAGCGGTGTTTGCAATAAATTATTATAAATTTCTTTTGTTGGAGTAATTCCTTTAATCAATAAGCTTTTTTGCTCCATTAGAACTTCATTTAAAACTATACTATCAGGAACTAAGTCAAATAAATTTTTTATACTCTTTTTTAAATTTATATTAGAAGCTTGTATATCACTTACTAAAGCTATATATTCTTTATTTAAAATAATTTCATTCCTATTTTTTCCTATTAATTCTATCATTTTATCACTATTTTCTTTGGCTTGTTGTGCGTCGCTATATGCTAATTCTTGTTTTATTTTTATAAATACAGCAAAAAATATAATTACAAAAATAATGAAGATTAAAAAATAAAAGCATAATTTATTAAATTTATTTAATATAGGTTTTTGTTCAGCATTTTTAAGACTATATATCAATTTTTGCTCCTAAATCATTACTGCTTAATTTTAACATTTCCTTAAATATATCAATTGTATATACAATAGGCTTTATTAATAATTCACTTTCAATATAAGAATGCATAGCTTTAGAGCTTTTTTCGTGTTCAAATATAATAATATTATTAATAAAATCACTATCATAAATATTGTTATTATAAAATTCTTTAATCGCACTATTTATATATTCAAATATTTGCATATCCAAGCTAAATGATTGTAAATTTTCATTCAAATCAGAATTTAAATCAGCTCCTAAATCAAAATTATCATCAACCTTTACATTATCAAATTCATCAAAATCAAGTTCTTCTAATGTATCGTTATTGCTATCTAATTCAATTTCTTCTTCTAATTCTAAAGATTGATGGTCTTCTTCATTATCTTTATTGATTTTAAGCTCAAAATAACTACCAAATTTAAATTTCTTACCATCGTAAATCATTAAAGTAATGAATTCTCCGTATTTTAACACAAATAAACTTATGCCATCAAATACAAAACCATCTGATTTTTTATCTTGAATTAGTTTAAACAATATGCTAAAAGGAGAATAAATTAAATCCACTTGCAATTCATCAAAAACAATATCAGCATTAATTAATTCAGTTTTTGCCGCATACAAAAACGAGTTATCAAAGATTTTTAAACTAACAGCACTGCTATCAACACCAAATTTTTGTAAATCTGTTTTATTGATTGTCGGCACCATTCCTTGACCGATACTAGTAAATAAAAGTGAAACATAAGTAAAATAATGATTATCAATTAAGGTTTTTATATATTTTAGTAATTTATTTTTATCTTCTTCAATAAAAGTTCTTTGATGAATTTTAATAATTTTTTCATTTTTAACAGAATAAGCTTCTATACTACAACTTTTATCCTTAATTACTAAATTAATAAAAATAGTTGATAGGTATTTTCTTATATTAAACATAAAAACCTTCTTCATTTAATTTAAGCTCTAGTTTATTAAATTCCTTATTTATTAAATTAACAGAATTTTCTTCATCTAATAATATCGGTTTTGAAATAATATAAGCAATTGTAGAAAATGGCTTAGCTAAAATCATCTTATCCCAGCTTTTAGCCCTATAAAATCTACTTGCAGCATTATCAAAAATAATCGTAGGAATTTTATATTTTAAAGCTATTTTATAAGAACCTGCTGAAATACTATGATAAGGTCCTCTAGGTCCATCAGGAGTAATATATACATCATGACCTTGCCCTAAAAGACTTTTAATTTCAAGCAATGCTTTAACTGGAGAATCATAAGTGCTACCCCTAACAGCATTTATATTAAAGTATTTCATAACACTAGCAATTAATTCTCCATCTTTGTGATTACTTATTAATACATAAGGCTTTTTTTTATAACCATTTTTCTTCATATAAGCAAAAATAAAAGCCATCATAGTAAGTTTTCCATGCCAAAAAAGTACTATGCAAGGCTCTTTAGGTAAAGTTTTTTCTCCATAAAATCTTTTTTTACAAGTTAAATAAATAATATTTAAAAGTATAAATATTATAAAAGCTAAAATTTTAACTTTGTATTTCGCCATAAAGGGTTGTCCTAGAAGTCTTTGTAATATTTACATCAACCATTTTTCCAAGCAATTCTTCGCTACCATTTACAACTATTAAGAAATTATTATCACTTCTTCCTGCTATAGTTTGATTTTCTCTTAATTCTTCAAAATATACTTTATAAGTTTTATTTAATTGTGCTGCACTAATCTCATCTAAAATTTCATTGTATAAACTTTGTAATTTAGTTAGCCTTGCACTTGCTATATTTTCAGGAATTTGATTTGGCATTGTTGCTGCAGGTGTTAGTGGTCTTTTAGAATACTTAAATGAAAAAATTTGCTCAAATCTAATTTTTCTCATTACATCAAGTGTTAATTCAAAATCTTCATCACTCTCACCAGGAAATGCCACGATAATATCTGTTGATATACTAGCACTTGGAACTAATTCTCTTAATTTTAAAGCCCTATTTATAAACCATTCTCTAGTATAACCACGCTTCATAGCTTTTAAAATACTTGTGCTACCACTTTGTAAAGGCATATGCATACTTTTACAAATTTTAGGATTTTTTGCAAAAGTTTCTAAAAACTTATCATCCATATGAAGTGGGTGTGGGCTAGTAAATCTAATCCTTTCAAGCCCATCAACCTCGCTAATCTCATTTAAAAGGTCTGAAAAATCCATTTTAGAATGGTTACTTGAAAATCTTTTACCATAATTATTTACATTTTGTCCTAGCAAAAATACTTCACTAGCTCCGTTACTAACGGCTTTTTTTACTTCATTTAAAATAATATTTTTTGGAATGCTTAGCTCATCACCACGAGTGTGTGGGACGATACAATAAGCACAATGCTTATCACAACCTATCATAATATTTACATAGCTTTTATAAATACTATTTCTAAAATCAGCAAAAGCAAAATCGCTTTCATCGTAATTTATATCATTACTTATAAATTTTGGAGTTTTAATTGCTTCTGTTATACGGCTAATATTTCTTGCACCTAACACAAAATCAACTTGTGGAGCACGCTTAAAAATCTCGCTACCTAAATGAGAAGCCGTGCAACCACAAACGCCTATTTTTGCTCCTTCTTTTTTCTCTTTTAAAAAACCACCTACTTCACTAAAAAGCTTATGGACTGGTTTTTCACGCACACTACAAGTATTTATTAATATTAAATCAGCTTCTTTTTTATCTGTAGTTACTTCATAACCTTCTTTAGTGGTAAGCTCTGCAATCATACGCTCACTATCGCGAACATTCATTGCACAGCCTAAAGTTTCTATATATAATTTTTTACTCAAAGTATATGTACCTCATAAATAAATTCATCTTCTACTAAACCATATTTAACCGTATTTACATATACCTTAAAATTATTTAATTTTTCAACTAATTTTGTAATATCTTCACTAGAATTTGAATGGTCTAAAAATATAACCTTTTTTTCTTCAAGTATTTTTATAACTTCTTCAATAGTAACTTCTTTTGGTTTTGAATTTAAAGTTTGTTTTGCTAATTTAAATTTCATCTCATATCCTTTTTTAAATTAAAAAAATAAAATAATAACAAAAAGTTCTTTCATTAAACTTATTAAAAGTTATTTTTTATATAATAATAGTCTTCAAACTTCAATTAAAGGTAAAATCTTGGAAAGAATAGTAGATATAATAGAATCAATTGCGAATGAGAAATCATTGCCAATAGAAGAAGTAAGTGAGCGTGTAGTAAAAGCTATTACAAATACTGCTAAAAGACTTTTTGGTGATGATAAAGAATTTAGTGTAGATGTTAAAAAAACTCTTTGTGTATATCAAAATCTAGTAGTTGTTGCAAATAATGATGAGTTAGCTAATAATGAGAGTAAATATATTAGCCTTGATAAAGCAAAATTAGAATCAAGTGAAGTAGAAATCGGAGATACTTTAAAATATGAAATATCTTTTGCAAATCTTGATAGAACTGCAATAAATTGGCTTTATAAAGAATTAGAATATAATGTGCAAAGACTTGTAGAAGAAAAATTATTTGAAAAATACCAAAGTATGGTTGATAGATTAATTTTTGGAACGGTAGTATTTGTTGATAATGATGAAAATACTTTCATAGAATTTGATGAAATTAGAGCAGTATTACCTA
This sequence comes from Campylobacter sp. 2018MI13, assembly GCF_018501135.1. Taxonomy (NCBI): domain Bacteria; kingdom Pseudomonadati; phylum Campylobacterota; class Epsilonproteobacteria; order Campylobacterales; family Campylobacteraceae; genus Campylobacter; species Campylobacter sp. 2018MI13. The sequence continues at coordinate 10,986 of NZ_JAHCZC010000059.1, forward strand.
GAAAAAATCGTATAAAAGGCGAAAAATTTAAAGTTGGTGATGTATTAAAAGCAGTTATTAGAAAAGTTAGTGTTGATAAAAAATTAGGCTTAAAGGTTGAAATTTCAAGAACTTCTCCTAAATTTTTAAATGCACTTTTAATGCTTGAAGTTCCAGAGATTAAAGATGGTGCTATAGAAATTATTAATTGCGCTAGAATTCCTGGCGAAAGAGCTAAAGTTTTATTAAAAGCTAACTCAATCAATATTGACGCTGTAGGTGCTAGCGTTGGAACAAAAGGTGTTAGAATTAATGCTATTAGTAAAGAATTAAATGGCGAAAATATAGATTGTATAGAGTATTCTAACGAACAAGCTATTGTAGTTTCTCGTGCTTTAGCACCTGCAATTATTAATTCAGTTACGATTGATAACGACATAGCTAAGGTTGTAATAAATCACGACCAAAAAAGTAAAGCTATAGGTAAGCAAGGAATTAATATTAGGTTATGTAATATGCTAACAGGACTTAATATTGAATTAATTGAAGTTGGTACTGAAGCAGAAAATCATATAAGCTCAGAAGAAGCAAAAGCAAATCTTGAAAATCTATTTAAAAATATATGATTGATTTAAGCAAAAACGAAAATACTTGTAATACTTTAGATATTAAAGAGATAATTAATAGTATTGAGTTTAATAAGTATTCTTTTGATAAAAATTATAAATTATTAGATGGATTAGCTAATTTTTATAATTTAAAAAGTGATAATTTTGTTCTAGGTAATGGCTCAAGTAATGTTATTTATATGAGCCTTTTAACATTTTATAAATATTCAAATTCCAATGTTCATTTAATATCACCATTACCTACTTTTGACTTAACACTTTATTATGCTAAAAATATAGGTTATAGTATTGATGGGTTTTATTTAGATAGTGAGTTTAAT
>NZ_JAHCZC010000005.1:0-44305 GCF_018501135.1 Campylobacter sp. 2018MI13
ATTAAATACTTTTCACAAGATTTCAATCAAAATAGCTATGAGAATTTAAAAATTAAGAATTTTTATAAATATTTTAATTACTAATACAATCTTTACTATTTTTAAGCTTCTTTTTAGGATTTGGCAATTCATCAACCATTGCTATTACAATCATACTCAAAAGCTCTTTATCTTCTTTATAACAAAATATCTAATTTTGCTCTTTTAAAAGGTAATAAAATTAGCTCATTTATATATTTAATGCTTTAATAATAACTGATTATCAAAAATACCACCTATAACCTTATCTTTATAATACAGCATATATTCACTAAACATATATTTATATCTTATATTCAATCCATCAAATAAGTCTAAAACATACTCCAAATAATCCTTACTTGTAGCCATCAAAACTCCTTTAATAATTTAAATATAAAAATATCATACTAAATTATTTTTATTTTAAAGCCTAAGGTTTAAATACCTTAAGCTTTAAACAAATTAGAATGTATATCTAATAACTGCATTTACTTCATAGTCTTTTTTGAACTTACTTCCGAAGCTCTTTTCTACGCCTAAATTAATTCTTAGATTATCATTTACTTTATAGCTACCACCTACACTTGCAAATCCGTGATTATTGCTATTTAACTTAGTTTTAGCTTTTGCATCAATTCCATTTACGATATTGTTGATTACTATATCAGCTTCTTGTTTTTTTGCATTAACTACAGCACCAACTCCAGCTCTAAATACAAAGTCTTTATGTTCTATACCTGTATAAACTTGTGGCTTAATCATAATTGGCGTAAATGATTTAACACTTATTGTATTAGCCTTACTCTTAGCTTCATATTTACCTACACGACCAGTGATTATTTCTAAACTTGGCTCTACATAAGCTTTTTCATTAATCTTAGCTCTATATCCACCTTCAACGCTTAATAATACAGAGTTTTGTTTTTTAAACTCTACGCCAGTCTTTTTAAAGCTTGTATTTGCATATTTTAAAACGCTATCAACAAATAAACCATTATTATGGATATAACTTCCATATACACCAATATTAAAGCCATTTGCCTTAGTATCAGCATTAACTTTATCAAATCCTATCATTGCACCAGTTATCACATCAGCATCGCTTAAATTACTCATCTTATCAGCACCAAATTGAGTTGAGTAGAAATTAATATGATTGCTACTATCGCTAAATCTTCCGCCATAAGCTCTAAACCAAGTTCCAATATCAGAATTTAATCCCCTAATCTCACCTAAACGCTTATTCATATTATTAATTTGCACATTAAACGCACCTAGAGCATTGCTTGTGATATTTGATTTTTCATTATCAATTACTTTTGTTGCTATTGCATTTGCTGCTGTTTGAACTTTTGCTTTTGTAGTAGCGTCTAAATTATTTGCATTAAATGTCGCTAAATCTTTTACTCCGCTATCTACTAGGATAGTTACAAGTTCATTTACTTTATCTTTTGCCATATTTCCTAGATTGCCTAGATTTTTTACTATTTCTTCTGTTTGTTTGATTAGTTGCTCTTTTTTAACTTCTTCAGGAGATTTCTCTGGGACAGCTGGTGTGCTTACATCAGGTTTGATTGGTTTAGTAGCTTCATCTTTTTTGCTATCTTCTTCACCTTTATTTGCATCTTCTTTATTTGTATCTTCTTTGCTTGATTCTGGCTCTTTAACTTCTTCTTTTTTATCTTCAGTTTTTGGAACTTCATCTACTTTTGGAGTATCTTCAGCTTTTAAACCATCTTCTTTACTTGCTTCATCTTTTTGATTTTCATCTACTTGACCTTCTTTCTTCGGCTCATCAGGGTCTTTTGTATCTACAGAAGGTTCTTTATTTTCAACAGAAGGTTCTTTATTTTCAACTGAAGGTTCTTTATTCTCTACAGAAGGTTCCTTATTCTCTACAGAAGGTTCTTTATTTTCAACTGAAGGTTCTTTATTTTCAACTGAAGGTTCCTTATTCTCTACAGAAGGTTCCTTATTCTCTACAGAAGGTTCTTTATTTTCAACTAAAGGTTCTTTATTCTCTACAGAAGGTTCTTTATTTTCAACTGAAGGTTCCTTATTCTCTACAGAAGGTTCTTTATTTTCAACTAAAGGTTCTTTATTCTCTACAGAAGGTTCTTTATTTTCAACTGAAGGTTCCTTATTCTCTACAGAAGGTTCCTTATTCTCTACAGAAGGTTCTTTATTTTCAACTGAAGGTTCTTTATTTTCAACTAAAGGTTCCTTATTCTCTACAGAAGGTTCTTTATTTTCAACTGAAGGTTCCTTATTCTCTACAGAAGGTTCCTTATTCTCTACAGAAGGTTCCTTATTCTCTACAGAAGGTTCTTTATTTTCAACTGAAGGTTCTTTATTCTCTACAGAAGGTTCCTTATTCTCTACAGAAGGTTCCTTATTCTCTACAGAAGGTTCCTTATTCTCTACAGAAGGTTCCTTATTCTCTACAGAAGGTTCTTTATTTTCAACTGAAGGTTCCTTATTCTCTACAGAAGGTTCCTTATTCTCTACAGAAGGTTCTTTATTTTCAACTGAAGGTTCTTTATTCTCTACAGAAGGTTCCTTATTCTCTACAGAAGGTTCCTTATTCTCTACAGAAGGTTCTTTGTTTTCAACTGAAGGTTCCTTATTCTCTACAGAAGGTTCTTTGTTTTCAACTGAAGGTTCTTTGTTTTCAACTGAAGGTTCTTTGTTTTCAACTGAAGGTTCCTTATTCTCTACAGAAGGTTCTTTATTTTCAGCAGTTGGAGTTCCAGTTGAGTTTGAAGGTGATGAATTTATACCTTGTAAGTTTGTTTCCTTTGGATTTTCTAATTGTGTGTTTTGATTTGAAGTTTGTAGCTCATCAGCAATTAAGCCTTGAGAGAAAATTAATGCACTAGCTGCAAGAGATAACTTTAAAATACCCCCCCCCAGCAACAGGTTTGTTACGTTTTTTCATTGTGTCTCCTTTGAATAAATTTGCACGAGAACTATATATTTAATTTATTAAATAAAACTTAAACATATAAAAATTATGATTTTTTAAATTATATTTTATTCATAAAATTTTTCTTAAAATCCCTAGTTACAATACTTTCTTAATATTTCAAATATTAATAAAAATTAATTTATATATTAAAAGCTAAAGAAAATAAAAATTAACTTTATCTAAAAAGACAATAACACAAAAATACATATTTTAAATTCTAAATTAATTATAAAACACACAATTTTTAAATATTTTTATACTAAATAATTTATTTAAAATATATTTTTAATTATATTAAACACGAAAAATTGTGCTAAATATAATTTATTTTGTATTATTTTTTCATCTCTATTGCGCGTTTTAGCATTTGATCGGCTGTTGTGATACTCTTAGCGTTTGCTTCATAAGCCTTTTGAAAAATAATCACTTGAGTAAGCTCCGTGCCTAAATCCACATTGCTTTGCTCTAAATAATTTGATTTGATTTTATATGAGTTTATTACATTACCATTTGCGTCGGTAAAAAATATAGGATTTCCACTATCAGGAGTAGTGCTGAACTCATTTTCTCCATTTTTATGTAAGCCTTGCTCATTTACGAAATTAAACACTGCAAACTTAGCTACAGCTTGAGATTTACCATTGGTAAAATTAGCTAATATATTACCCCTTTCATCAATAGCATAATCTTTTAAAACTCCTGCTGGATAGCCGTTTGCTTCTACATAATGCTCTATTTTTGCATTATCAATACAAGTTAATCCATCATATCCACCCTTGCCATCAACTCTTGGGCTTCCTAGATTTAGATTTATTCCATCTATTTGATTTAATTCATTTGTATTTAATGAACCATCAGTATTAAAAATAATATTCCCACTAGCTTCACTAATAGTATTTCCTTGAGTATCTTTTAAAATAGCAGTAGCTTTGAAATTAAGCTTATCAATAGCTTGTATTTGCAAATCAATTTTTCTAATATTTCCATTCGCATCATAAGTTGCTATATCAAATTTATTATTAGCACCTACATTAATAGTCTTTACTTGCCTTGCACTAAAGCTATTTACATTCCCGCTAATTGTCTTTTCTAAATTCCCAAACTCATCAGCAAATGCTTCTATAGTATCGCTTCCATCTCCCCTATCAACTTCTAATAAAATTCTAGCATTAGGCTCAAGATTACTTGCTTTAAAAGTGCTTTTATTATTATCAATTTCTAATTCAATATTATCAAGATTTATATACTTATCTTCTTCATGAAAAGCATTGCTAAGATTTGCTTTAATATTTACATTTGTAGTTGCTACTGCATTCATAAAAAGTGTTCTTGGTAATGCTATAGGAGTTTGTGCGTTTGGTGCGTTTAGTTTAATATCTAAATCATTATTAGATATTGTAAAACCAGCATTTGAACTAACTTTTCCAAACATTTCTTTAATATTTTCACTCATAGCACTCGCATTAAATCCAGCATTCATAGTCCCTAGCACAAATCTTCCAAAACTATCAACCAAATTAAAATCGCTATCAATATTAAAAGCCCCATTTCTAGTATAATAAGTATTACCATCGTAATCTTTTATGCCATAAAATCCCTTGCCTTCAAGTGCTACATCAAAGGTATTTTGACTAGAAACTAAAGCTCCTTGTTTTTGAGAAAAAGTTGAGCTTAAACCACTTGCAGCAAGTCCAACTTGATTTGCCCCAAAATTATTTAAGCCACCAACATCATTGCCTGTTTGATAAAATATGTCTTTAAATTCAGGCATAGCAGCCTTGTAGCCAACGGTGTTTATATTTGAAATGTTATTAGCTAATAAATCCATTCCAAAACTATGAGTTTTTACCCCACTAACCCCGTTATAAAATGAACGCATCATAGTTTTTCATCCTGAAATTGTGCTATATCATCAAAGCTAATTTTAATACCAGAAGCGTTTAAATAAGCCTTGCCATCTTCAAAAGTAACCCCATCAACCTTAAAATAACCGCTAGGAATTTGAACTATATTTCCGTGTTCATCTTCATATTGAGCTACGAATTTAAAATCGCCTTTCTCTCTAATAGTTCCATCTTCATATCTAGTATCCCAAATAAAATTATTATTACCTTTTTGAATAATGTCTTTATCAACTTTAATTGCGTCAATTTGCTCTTTATTTGAGTTAAATACACCTATTACTACATCATTTGGAGCACCATTTGGAAAGTATAAGTTAAACGGCAAATCAACAGCCTTACCATCGTGAGTAAAGGTATCTTTTTTAAGCACAGCCATTTTACCAACCGCATTAATCATACCAATTCCTACACTATTGCTAAGTAATTCCATTCTCTTAGCTAATTCATCCATAGTTTTATTAGTTTTTTCTTGAGTTTCAAGAGCTGCTAGTTGGCTTGTTTGAGTTAGCATTTTATCACTATCCATTGGACTTGTTGGGTCTTGATGCTTTAATTCTTCAAGCAATAATCTCATAAAAGCTTCTTGAGAAATCTTAGAATTTGGATTAGTCCCATCGGCTTCTTTTAAGGCTTTTGCATCTGCTTCTTGCTTTTTTACATCACTTGTATGAATGGTATTATCAAGGCTAAAGCCCTCTGATTTTTGCTTATCAGAAAGCGTATTAGCATTTTGTGCAGCGATACTTGTATTAACACTCATAGCAGTATTATTCATAGGTGAAATTGCCATTTTCTATCCTTGTTTAAAAATATTTTTACTTATATAGCAAAGTGTGTTCCATATTTAAATATTTTTTGGCAAAATGCGAAAAAAGGAGCAAAAATGTTAGGAAAAATCATAAAAGAGCACGAAGAAGAATTATTCTCATTATACAAATTAAACTCATCAAGCAATCACGATTTAGCAAGACTTATAAATAATGATTTAAAAGAACTTGGCTTAGAGATAAATGATATGAATTTCAATTCATATTTATTAAGAATTATTGAGCTAAATACTACAAATTATGAAAATACTTGCAAAAAAAATAATATAAACTTAGCAAAAGCAAAAGATTTAGCATATAAAAGAGTAAAAGAATTTTACGAGCAAAGACATATAAAAATCATTGAAAAATTAAGCCCTTGTTTAGATAAATTTTATGTAGATTTATTAAATCTAGTGCATAAAATCGGTCTTGTTTTTAATAGTATTCAGCCTAAATGGGATAAGGCAATTGAAAAAAATAATGAATTTTTTAAAAGTTTAGAAAATCCTTATGAGTTTATAAAAAATAATAAGCTTTATTATCTTGATGAAAATGATGAAATAGCTACTAGGATTTATGCAATAGCAATTAATTTGGATACTAAACCAGAGCTTTTACCATATTCTTTATATTTTGAAGAAGAATTTAAAAAGATTGATGAATACTTTAATGAGTTTTTTAAATTAAATCATAAAAATGAAGCATATATAAAATATCTTAAAGCCTTGCAAAATGCTTTAATGAGTAAAGAGCTTAGCCTAAAGCCTTGGCAAAATGCTGAAATAGCTTGGATGGGGGCAAAAGACTTCATTCAAGTTGGGCATTTTTTAGAATATTACGAAGACGCTTTTACTCATTCAGTAGCACTTGAGTGGGATATTAGAATTGATGATAATTATGATTTTAATAGTGAAAGTTTTGTTAATAAGATGAAAAATAGCTTAAATAAAGCTTATAAAAACGCTAATATAACTAATCAAAACGCATTAAATCTAAGCCTAGCTAATTTAGACAAAATTGAACTTCATATTAGCAAACCTATACTTTATTATGGAGCAGAATTAAATGGCTTATTTTCAGCTCAAGTTGTGCCAAATGATGAATTTGTATCAGCAAATTATGGCAAAAAAATATTTGCATTTTTAGATTTTGTCTATAAAAAAACAAAATCAAAACCAAGAACAATGCTAAATCAAAAAGTATTTGATAAAGCCTTTAACGACTACAATAAAAGCGTATTAAATGATGAGTTTTTATGGAAAAAGATTTATGAGATTAGCACCATTGGACACGAAGCAGGACATATTTTCTTTATAGGTAGCGATACAGAAAGCTTAATGAATACTAATGGAGTATTTAAAAATATTGAAGAATTTAAAGCAAGTGCTGGTGGGATATATGATTTTTGCAATCATTTTGATGAAAAATACAAAAAGGCCTTATTAGCAAATATAACAAGTAGAGCAGTATCTTTAATGGCTTATAAAAGCACTAAAGAAATAGAGCCTTATTATTGTGAAGGTTTGATATTTTTAGCAATATTATTTAAAAGCAAGGTTTTAAGCTTTTCAAATGATACTTTATTAAGTGTTGATTTAGAAAAATTTGAAGATTTTCAAAAGGAATTTTTAAATGTATATAACGAACTTGCAAAAACTTATCTTAAAAAAGAAAATGCAAATAATTTTTTAAAAGATTATGCAGTGTTAAAGGATTTAGAATACATTAGCACAAATAAAGATTTAGTAAAACTTGGCGATGAATATAGAAAATTATATGATGAATTTGCCAATGTTTTAATCAAGGAGAACGAATGAGTAATACCCTAATAATAGTAGAATCACCAAGCAAAGCTAAAACAATTTCAAGATTTGTAGGTAGTGAATATAGCGTAATTGCGTCTAAAGGTCATATTAGGGATTTGCCTAAAAATAAATTAGGAATTGATATAGAAGATGGACATTTTAAACCTAATTATGAAATCAGTAAAACTCACTCAAACATAGTAAAAGAATTAAAAAGCCTTAGCAAAGGTGCTAAAGTCTTACTAGCAACCGATGAAGATAGAGAAGGAGAAGCAATTGCATATCATCTAGCAAATATCTTAGGCGGAGATGTTTTAGGCTATGATAGAATAGTTTTTCACGAAATTACAAAAGACGCTATTTTAAACGCTATTAAACACCCAAGAAAAATAGATTTAAATAGCGTAAATGCTCAACAAGCTAGGCGTATGCTAGATAGAATTGTGGGCTTTAAATTAAGTGGCTTATTATCAAGCAAGGTAGCAAGCAAACTTAGTGCTGGTAGGGTTCAAAGTGCGGCTTTAAGATTAATTATCTTAAAAGAGCGAGAAATAAGAAATTTCGTAAGCATTGAGTATTATGAGCTTGATACTAAGTTTAAAACAGATTTAGAAGTAGAATTAATAGAATTTGATAACAAGAAATTATCAAAAACAAGCATTACTGAAAAAGCCTTAGCCGAAGAAATCCTAAAACACATTAAAAGCTCGGATTTTATCGTAGATGAAATCAGTATAAAAGAGCGTAAAGATAGTCCAAAGCCACCTTTTATGACTTCTACTTTACAACAAGCTGCTAGTTCTAAATTAGGTTTTTCTCCTAAAAAAACTATGATGTTAGCACAGACTTTATATGAAGGCGTTCAAACTCACGCAGGATTTATGGGTGCAATTACTTATATGAGAACTGATAGCTTAAACTTAAGCGAAGAAGCAATAAAATCAGCAAGAGAACAAATCGCAAAAGACTATGGCAAAGAATATTTACCGACTAAAGCAAGAGTTTATGAGACTAAGAGCAAAGGCGCTCAAGAAGCTCACGAAGCTATTCGTGTAACTAATGTTAGCTTTACTCCTGAAATTGCTAAAGAGTATTTAAAGGCTGATGAATATAAATTGTATAAATTAATTTATGATAGATTTTTAATGACTCAAATGGCTGATGCGAAGATAGAAAACAATACAATTTATATCACAAGTAATAAGGCGAAGTTTAAACTAAGTGGAAGAAGAGTGCTTTTTGATGGACATTTAAGATTGAATGATGATGCTAGTGGAGATAAGATTTTACCTGCTTTAAATAAAGGCGATAAAATGACTTTACAAAGTTCAAAAATAAAGACCTTACACACAGAACCACCTGCAAGATACAACGAAGCAAGTCTTATTAAGCAACTTGAAGAATTAGGCATAGGTCGTCCTAGCACTTACGCACCTACAACAAGCCTTTTAATTGATAGAGATTATGTGAAGTTAGAGAAAAAACAACTAATCCCTACAGAAAAAGGCGAAAAAATCATAGAATTTTTAGAAGAACATTTTATGCAAATAGTAGATGCGAAATTTACTAGCAATATGGAAGAGCGTTTAGATGAGATTGCAACTCATGGGCGTGATTTAGATGAGGTTTTAAATGAATTTTATGAGCCATTTATCACTAAAATCAACGATGGAAAAACAAGTATTCAAAGTCAAAAACAAGTAGAAAAACTAGGAGAAAATTGCCCTGATTGTGGTAAAGAATTGCTAATTCGTGAAGGCAAATTCGGTAAATTCGTAGCTTGTAGTGGTTATCCAAAATGCAAATATTCAAGGAATTTAAACGATACAAAAACCGAAAACAAAGAAGAAAAACCTAAAAAAGAATTAGTAAAACTAGATGTCCCTTGCCCTAAATGTGGTAGCGATTTGGTGCAAAGATTTTCTAAAAGGGGTGCATTTTATGGGTGCAGTTCTTATCCTAAGTGTAATTTCATTAGCTCATACCCACTAGCTAAAGAAAAATGCGCTAATTGTGGCGGAATAATGATTATAAAAGAACTTAAAAAAGGCACATTTATAGAGTGCTTAGATTGTAAAATAAAAATAGAAAAATAATAAAAGAATTTGTAATTAATCCTAATTACAAATTCTATTTTAATTTACTTAAAAGCTCCATTGCTAGAATGTGCTTGCATATAGCGTAATATTCTATCCTTTTGCTCGTCAGTAATTTTTGCATTCATTTGCATTGCTCCTAAATAAGCGTCCCATTCATCTATTGCGTGTTCGCTTGGAGCGTGTGCTGCGTGACAACTCGTGCAAGAATCATAATAAAACACCTCAACACCTTCAAAAGCAGCGTCTTTATCAGTAGTTAAAGAGCTTGATTTTACCCAAAAGCTCATTTCAGGCTTAGCGTTTTTACTCTCTAAATAGATAAATTCCGCATTTTTATTAAAAGCTAATTTATCTCCTACAACTTCTCCACTAATACTAACCTTAGCTAAATCTCCCTTAGTTTCAATTAGCTTAACCATAGTTCCTTCATAAATCGTTCCGATTTGCTTTTGATTTTCATCTAGCATTGTCGCTTTTTCATCTAAGATAAATCTAATATCTTTAGCAAATTCTTGCTTTTTTGTCTCAACTTTTGCAGGAGTTGGTAAAAATATTTGCTGATAATCAGGCTTGTATGCAAAAGCACTTAAAGTAATTAATGATAATCCTATAATTTTTCTCATTTTACGCTCCTATAATTGTTGGTGGTGTTGTGTTTTTATATGGTTTAACAGCTTCATTTTTATCAAGTTTTCTAATCGCTACTAAGCAAGTATTTACGCTAGTTGCTTGTGCCATTTGAGAAGTTGGGCGAGATGAAGTAAGCACATTTACATGACCTTGATTACATCTTGCATTATCTTTATCATCTTCAGGGTCATACCAAGCACCCTCTTGAATAGCTACAACGCCACTTCTAATATCATCACTTAAAAATGCACCAGCTAATAATCTACCACGATTATTATATACTTCTACCACTTCGCCGTGCTTAATACCAAGCTTTTTAGCATCTTCAGTATTAATTACTACAGGCTCACGACCTTGAATTTTGTAAAGCTCTCTTACCCAAGTATTATCAAGTTGAGAATGAATTCTATATCTTGGGTGTGGGCTTAATAAATGGAATGGATATTTTTTGCTTAATTCTTGATTTCCTAAATATTCAGCCGGTTCAAACCAAGTTATATGACCTTTAAAATCAGGTAAATTATAATCAGCAAATTTTTGTGAATAGATTTGGAATTTTCCACTTTCTGTTGCTAATTTATTATTCACTGGGTCTTTTCTAAAATCAGCGTGGCGAACAAATTCATAAGCTTCTTTTGGAATTTCAAAATGAAGTGAGCCTTTCTCCCAAAACTCATCAAATTCCATTTCATTTATACAATCACTCTTCTCATAAAAACTTCTTATCCATTCTAAATGGTCTTTCTTGCCACCACTAAACTTAGCCAATTCTCTTTCGCCAAATCTTTTTGCTAATTCATAGAAAACATCGTAATCATTGCGGCTTTCATACACAGGCTCGATTACTTTTTTCATAGCATATACCCAATCTTGCGAATATGAACCACCAAAACTTATATCATCACGCTCAAGTGTTGTTGTAGCTGGGATTACTATATCAGCCATTTTTGCCATCGGCGTCCACCAAGGCTCATGAACAACTATTGTTTCAAGTTGTCTTAAAGCATGAATTAATTCATTAGTATTTGGATGATGACCTAAAACACTAGCACCTGCTACATAAAACATTTTAATCTCTGGATATGTAAAGGTTTTGCCTTTAAAATTGATAGTTTTATTTGGATTTAGGATAGCTTCGCTTACACGACTTGCAGGGATATTTATATTTACGCTATTTTTTCCTTGTGGTAATCCAACAGGAAGTAACGCTCCACTAAACGCTCCACCAGCCGAGCAATAATGCATAGAAAAGCCAAATCCACCACCAGCAAGTCCTACTTGACCAATCATACAAGCTAAAGTTATGATAGCCCAGTCAGCTTGCTCGCCGTGATGTGCTCTTTGATTTGCCCAGTTACCTGCTAAAAATGTTCTTTTACTAACGAATAAATCGCATAATTCTTTAATCTTAGTCGCATCAATTCCACAAATCTTAGCCGCCCATTCAGGAGTTTTTTCTACTCCATCAGTTTTACCTAGTAAATATGGTAAAAACTTATCAAATCCATCTGTATATTTAGCTATAAATTCTTTATCGTATTTTCCACTTGTATATAAATAATGGCACATTCCAAGTATCATTGCAACATCGGTATTTGGGACGATTTTTATCCATTCAGCCTTTGTAATTTCTGCTGCTTTTGTGTATTGTGGGTCAATGTTAATAAACTTTATATTACTAGCTGCGTATTTTTTAAGCCAACTATCATTCTCACGATTAGCTACCTTAAAATCTATTTGATTATCCTTGTAAATATCACAACCCCACATTACATAAACTTCGCAGTTTTTAATCATTTGCTCGTAATTTGTTTGCAAACTATAAACTTCTAAATCCCCTGCTATAGCAGTATTTACTTTACCCGCTGCTCCGTTACTATACTCTCCATCAGTGCCTATTGCTCCACCTAAAACGGTGTTAAAAAATCTACCTGCAACTGCGTTACAATTATGAAGTAAGCCAACATGACCCCATCCACCATAACTTGCGTTAAAGATATTTTCAGGTTTTGTAGCTTTAAGCTTTTTATATAATAAATCAAGCACTACATCCCAACTAACACGAACGAAAGGCTCACGACCCCTTAAATCAGGGCGATTTTTACCTTCTAAAAAACTTTTTCTAACACTTGGATATTTTACCCTTGTATCTGAATATGTTCTATCTATGATAGCTTTAGTGATTACGCTTGGGTTTTTATCACTTTCGTGTGGGATAAGATTGATTATTTTTCCTTCGCTATTTACTTCGGCTGTAAATGCACCAAAATGTGTAGCGTGTGGGATTTGCTTGATATCATAAAAATTTGTATCAGCACTCAAAGGACAAGTAATCGCACTAGCTGTAATTGCTGAACCTTTAAGGAATGTTCTTCTTGAAATTGCCATAATTTCTCCTTTTTAAAATATAAAAGAACATTTTATATAGTAAGTATTATCATAAAGTTATAAGGTATTTTTAGTCTTCTTTGAATAATTAGAATTTGAAATTCTAAAGCTATGTTTTTATCACTAAGAATTAAAACTAATAAATATTTAAGATTTTAAATATTTATTTAATTTTTATAAATTAATATTTTATCTACTACAACAATATATAAAGCATTTTAAATACAACTAAATTACTATTAGAAAACTTGTAATATTTAAGTATTTTATTGCGAAAAATTTAGCAAAAATTGTTGCAAAATTATCATTTTTTAAGCTTTGTTTTTTCAATTTATAAATATAATACCTTGATTTATATCAATTTTTTAGCATTAATAAAAATCAAGCAACTTTTTAAGGATTTCATATGAATAAGACCATAAGAATGTCATTACTAGCATTTACGATAATTAGTTCAGTTCAAGCAGCGACTGTAAGCACTGATAATAATAAAATTTTAACTATTCAAAATAATGATGATTATATCGATAACATTAAACAAACAAATGTAAAAAATATAATTTTTACCAATGGAACAAGTGCTGAAAATACCAATTTTACTATGAAAGGTGGTGGTGATTTTCACCCAGAAGATAGCTTTGAAGGAACTTTTAAGAATTTTACTATCGATAGTAAAGCACATATAGATACAAACAATAAAAACAAAGAAGAAAGAAGCACCTTATGGATGAATAAAACTAGCTCTATGACTGTCAAAAATAATTTAACTGTAATAGGAGATTTAAATGACCCAGCAAATATGCTAGAAACAGAACTAGGTAGTAAAGATGGCATATATATGCAAAATCTAAATGCAAAATTACTTGTAGAAGGCAACTTAATAGGTAATGACACTTATCTAGTAAATAATAATGGTGCAACATTTATAGTAAATGGTAAAACAAGTTTAACTAATACATTTTTACATAACATAAATGGAAATATGACATTAAATACCTTAGAAGGTAATGGCTCTTCTACTTCTAAGTTAGAAAATAAAGCCGGTAATCTAAACGCTGAAACTATTTCATCTACAACTATTAATAGCAAAGGCGGAACTCTAACTTCTAAAAATATCAATAATAATTCCATCATCAATAGCGAAACTGGTGGAACTATTAATGTTACAAATGAAATTAATGGCTCAACAATCAATGGTAATGGTGGGAATTTAACTGCGGGAAGTATTACCAATAATTCTACAATAACAAGCACGAGTGGAACTATTACTGTTAATAACGAGATTAATGGCTCAACAATCAATGGTAATGGTGGGAATTTAACTGCGGTAAATATCACAAATAAATCTACTATCAATAGCAAAGGTGCGACTATTAATGTTACAAATAATATTGATAATTCAACTATAAATAATGAAAATAGTGGAAATCTTACAGTAAATCAAAATATAACTAACTCAACTATTAAAAATAATGGTGGGACTATTAATGTTACAAATAATATAGTAGGTTCTACAATTGATGGAACTAGCGGGACTTTAAAGGTAGCAAACAATATAGATAGTTCAACTATCAATAGCAATGGTGCTAAAATTGAAGTTAAAAATGTTACAAACAAATCAACTATTAATAGTAATACAGAAAATACATTAACTATATCAGGCGATGTTATAGGCTCAACTATTAATAGTAATACTGGCGGAAAATTAAGCGTTAATAATGTTAAAGATAATTCAATCATAAATAGCAATAGTGGTGGAACATTAGAAGTTAAAAATCAAATTAATAAATCAACCATAAATAATAAAGGTGGGACTTTAACTGCAAAAGATGTTAATAATTCAACTATTACAAGTGATAGCGGGACTTTAAATATTAATGGCAATACAAGTGGCAATACTATTACTCACAATGGCGGAAATGTAACATTAGGTAGTGATAGTGCTGATAGTCTAGGCACTAATAATACGATTAATATCAATTCAGCTGGCTTTAATATAAATTCTAATTTACTAAATGGCACGATAAATACAAAAGATAATAATGCTGCTACTTTTACTAGAGATAATACAACTATAACAGGCACTAAAATCGTTGGAACTAGCAAAAACGCTGTTAATATAATAGGCGGTCAAAATAAAACTCTAAACCTTGTAAATGTTACTGCGAGTAATTCTGATATAGGACAAGAAAAAGGCAGCACAACAGGTGGGATTAATATCAAAGGTGGTAAATATACTGATGTTAATATAGGAACAACGGGTGGCACTTCAACACACGCTATACAAAAACTAACTATCACAGATAATGCAAATATAAGTGGGGATAGAATAAACGCTGATAATCTTACAATAGAGAAAAGCTCTGTAACTACTAGCGGAAGAATAAGCACAAATAGTAATGTTAAGATAGATAATTCTAATGTTAATTTTGAGCATATAGTTGTAGGTAAAGCAAATTCAACTATTAATATTACTAATTCAAATCTTACTTCAAACAACACTAAAGATGGTGGTATTTGGTCTACTCAAAGTGGAAATAAAATAAATATAACTAATTCTAAGCTAGATTTAGTAACCTTAAAAAGTGGTAGTGATATAACAATTAAGGATAATAAAACCGATAAAGCCTTAATGTCAAAAACAAAAGTAACATCAACTCAAGGCAGTGTAACTTTAGATAATACAGATAGTAATTCAGATATTCTTGCCAACCAAAATGTAAATATTAACAATAACTCAAATATCCAATCGGGTAAAATCATAGCTGAAAGCGGAAGTATTACGCTAGATAATTCAAATACAAGCGAAAACGCTAATTTAGAAAGTAAGTTTAATAATGTTACTTATAAAGGCAAGTCTAATATACAAGGCAATACCATAGCAGGAGCTGATATTATCATTGAAAATGGTGCAAATGTAAGCAAAGGAACTCACACAGCTGCTAATATTAAATTAAATCAAAACGGAAATATAAGTGGCTCATCAGAGCTAAACGCTACAAATCAAGCTGATATTAGTGGCAATGTAAGTGGTGGTAAAATCACTGCAAATAACACTATAAACATTAATTCTGGTGGTAATGTAAGTAGCGGAGAATTAAATGCAAATGATATATATGTTAAATCAGGTAGCAATGTAAATGGTGGAGTATTTACTAGCACAAATTCTATTAATATTGGAGAATTAGGTAAAGACAAAACTAATGTTAGTGGTGGAGAATTTACAAGTAATTATTTTAAATCTACTAATGCAAGTGTTAGTGGTGCAAATATCAATACAGACGGAGCTTATTTTCAAAACTCAACTTATAATGGAAATAGCTTTAAATCAACTGGCAATGTAGATATAGAAAATAATAGCGAAATTAATTCAGCCCTTGATATAGGTGGTGATGCAAAAATATCTTATGGAAGTAAGCTAAATGCAGATATTATAAATGTTAAAAATATAGACATTTATGAAACAAATACAATAATCAATGCCAATATAAATGCAAGTGGATTTTTAAATATGTATAGTGATGCTACCTTAAATGCAGATAAAACAATCAAAGCAAATAGTGCAAGAATAGGAAGTGGAAATATAAAAGGTATTTTAGATATAGATGATAGTGTGGATTTATTAAATGCAAATGTAGAAAAAACTGCAACAATTAAGGCAAATAATAAAATCCAAGCATATTGGGGGACTATAAACGGAGAATTAGAATCTAAAAATAGTGATATACTCTTAGGATATGGAGCTAAGTCAGATGAAAATGCTAAGTTTATAACAAATAGTGGAAGCGTTATTTTAAGTAATAAAATGCTTATGGATAACGCTCCTGTAACAGATACTCAAGATACCGATATAAAAGGGACAATTAATGCTAATAAATTGCTTGTAAAAGATGGTGCTACATTAAATGCTAATTCTACAATAACTACTACAGCAGAATTTGAAAGTGGAGCTATTTTAGGAGAAAGTGGTGTTGTAAATGCTAATAGCGTTACTTTAAACGATAGTAGCACTAAAACAAACTCACAAATTAATGCTACTGATATAAAAGTAAATAATGGCTCAACTATACAAGGTGGCTTAAAAGCTAAAGATATAACGATTGATAATTCAAAAACAGAAAATGCTATCATAAATGCTAATACAATAACCTTACAAAACAAAAGCGTAATCAACGAAGGCACAAAGCTTAGCACAAATACTAATGGTGGTAAAATCATAATAGATGGAAAAGATACAAAAGTATTAGCGTCAATTGAAGATACTGATAATTTAGAAGTAAGAAATCAAGCTACACTTAGTGGTAATGTAAATATCAAAAGCACTACTACTATAAAAGACGCTAATTTATCGGGAAATCTAACTTCTAATGAAGTTAATTTCATTAATTCTAAATTAGACAATTCAAAAGAAACTACAATCAAAGCTAATAAAACATTATTACAATTAGCTCAAGATATGCTTTTAGAAAAATTAAACATTCAAAATAAAGATGCTAATAAAAATAATGATGTTAGAATTGATGGGAATTTAAAAATTGCTAATTCTAAGATTAGTAATTCTAATATAAATGCAGCAAATGTAGATGATACATTAAATCTTAAAAATGTAGATTTAGCTAATGCAAATATAGGCAATGATACTAGCAAACGCTTAAATGATTTAACTTTAGATGATGTTAAATTTACTGGAGATACTATCAGTGCTAAAAATACTAATATCTTAAATACACAAGAAGCTAAAGGAATTAATGCTAATTTAATTAAAGCTGATGAGAAATTAAGCATTACAAATTCTAAAAATATAACAACAAATACTCTAAATGCAAAAAATACTGATATAAGTTCATCTAGCGTAACTTTAAATAATGGTAATTCTAGTGATTTTTCAGCTACTAAACAATCAGTTGTAAATGTTTTAGGAGAATTATTTACAAATAAAGCCTTAATAGATTGCTCTACTACTAATGATGGTTTAATTAAAGGAACTAATTTAGTTACCGTGCAAAATGGTTCTATTATTAATTCAAATATTAATAGTAGCGGTAGAGTAGATATAATAGGTGGTGGCTCTTGTGCTAATAACACAACTACTACAATTAATAAAGCAATAGAAACTAATGAATTAGTAGCTAGAAGAGGTGCAGTGATTAATGCAGATAGTAATTTTAACAATGCTACAATTGATAATGCTACTATAAAAGGAGATTTAACTAGCAAAAATCCTAGTGGAACGCTACTAATTGCAAATGGGGCTGAAGTTTCTGGCGGAAATATTGATGTAGCAGGTAATATAATCTTAAGCAATGACGCTCAAAATCTAGGAGAGCATAATGGAATTAGTCCAGAACCACCTGCTGCTAATAAGAAAACTACCATTAACTCTACTATAAAAAATGCTAATGATATTACTTTAGGAAAAGATACAACGATAAATGCAGATATTAATAAAGCTAATAATATTACAGCTACAAATGCTACATTGAACTCAAGTAATGTAAATGCTAATAATCTTAATGCTAATAATTCTCAAATAGGTAAAGATGATAAGAGTTCTAATATTATCTTGCAAGGAATGGCAAATATAGCAAATAGCGTAATTGATGCGACAATTAATGCTATAAAAGATATTGTTGTAACTTCAGATGATAAGAATAATCCAAGCAAGATTAATTCTAAACTAACTTCAAAAGAAAATATCACAGTCAAAGGAAGCGAGCCTACGCAAGTTAATGCTGATTTAAAAGCAGATAAAAATATCAATGTAACTAATGCAACTATAAAAGATAATACGAATTTAAATGCAAATAATGATATTAATTTAAACAACACTAAATCAAATAATATTAAAGCTACTTCAAATTCTGGGAATATTACTATTAGTGGTGGGGAGTTTAAAGGAAAAGACGCAATAATCACTGCAAATAATGGAAAAACCACATTAACTAATAATGCTAAAGTTTGCTCTAGCATTGATACTAAGAATTTGGATTTAAATAACAAAGCTAGTATTTGTAGCGATGATACAACTCCTGTTACAATCACTAGCACAGGCTTAAGCAATATTGATGGTAAAAATGGTGTTAATATAGGCAAAAATGTTACATTTAATGCGAATAATTTGGATATTAAAAATATTGATGATAAGTCTAAATTAGACGCTAAATTAAATGCTAGTGGGGAATTTAAAGTAAGTAATTCAACTTTAAAAAATGATATAAGCGTTAAAGGAAATAAAGCTTGTTTTAAACCAGATAGCACGACAACTCTTAAAGGAAAAGTAGAAGTAGATTGCCTAGATTCTAATCAAACTACATTTGATGGCGAAGTTATAGCTAAGAATGTAAAAGATAATGGCTCACAATTTAACAATAAAACTACAATAGATGGTGGGACAAATAATTTAAATAATTCAACATTTAATGATGATTTAACACTAAAAGGCGAAGGCAATACTAAATTAAGCAATGCTTCTATGAAAGATTTAGTAAATGAAGCTATTAAAGTGGTATTAGATAATATTAAATCATTTAATAATATTACAAATCAAAATGGCGGAGATTTAAGCATTAATAATACTGATAAAATCGCTGGAACGAGTATTAAAAATAATGGGGATAAATCTAAATTAGACTTTAATAATATAGGCGAATTAGCAACCAAAATTACAAATGATGATGGCGGTATTTTAAGTCTTACAAATGTTAAAAATGTAAGCGAAGATATTACAAATAATTCAGAATTGAATGTAAATAATTCTATTATTAATGCTGCTATTAAATATGACAATAATAAGTGTGGGACATTAAACACTAGCAATGGAATTTATAATAACAATGTAGAACAATGCAATATAAATGCGAACTTAAATAATACCTTTAATAAAGATATTTTAGTGCATAATCATTCAGAGATTTCAGGTAATTTCACTGCAAACACATTTAAAACAAATACGCTAAATGCTGATAATGCCTTCATAGAAATTACAGGAACTAAACCTATATCAAGCATTGATGATTTGGCTACAAATACTTATGATAAGACAAGCGATTTAAAAAATAGCACTTATACAATCAAAAATTCAACAATAAGAGCTACTAATACAAATAGCAATGGTATAGGTGGAATTAGAGCTGATAATTTAATAGTGGATAATTCACACATTCAAGCACAAGTTGTAACTAATACTCTAAATGCTAATAATTCTAAGTTTTATATTTATGGTGGTGGAATTGATACTAGTTTAGAAGATAAATTCAGTGGTCCTATCATAGTAAATAAAGAAGCTTTAGGAGAAAATAATGAAATCGTTTTATACAATACGAACTTAAGTAAGTTAATAAATACAAGAGTTCCTATTGCTATTGTAAATGGTAAAAAAGAAGATAATGAAAAAGATAAAGCTTATTTTAAAGTAACTTATAAAACCGTTTTAGCTACTTATAATACTAAGGTTTTAAGCTTTGATGAAATAGGTAAAGACGGAGTATGGAGTTTAGGTTTAACAGATAAAGACCCAATAATTAATAAAGATAGCATTAGGTCTAATTTAGAAATAGATAAAGAAGCTTTAAAAGGTTTTGGTAAGGTTAGTGCTGATGATAAGGATTTATTGACTTTAGAATATCTTGACCCAGCTGTTACAAGTGCGATTAAAAACATAATGTATACACCATATTATGTTGCTAGATATTATATTGATGATAATGACTTAAGATTTAATTACTTAAGAAATGATGATAAAAATAAAGGTTTTTGGATAAATTCTGATTATGGTTATTTTGAAACAGATTCAAATAATTTAAAAGGTAGCAGAGTTAATGTCGGAGTAGATAATAAAGTATCTTTAAAAAATCTTGATGTAGCTTATGGTATAAAAGCTTCTAAAGCAAAACTAAAAGCTAATAAAGCATTAAGCACTGATGTTGGAATAACTGGCATTGGACTTTATGCTAGCACGAATTTTAATTCGGGATTTTTCGTTGATTATGACTTAGATTTACTAACTTTAAAGGGTAATTATAAGAGCGATTTAGCGATGATAAATACTACAAGATATGATAATTTATGGCAAGCAAAAGTTAAAGTAGGACAAAGATTTGGCTCTGATTATTATGTAGAACCTAATGTTAAATTAATAGCTACTCGCTATCCAAAAGTAAATATTGATGGAGCAGTATTAGGAATTCAAACAGAACAAGCAGCTCAATATACTGCAAAAGCAGGTATTAAAGCTGGTGCTAAAATCAATGATAAAGTAGGTTTAAATACTGAATTTGCTTATATTAAAGACTTAAACGAAAGTCCAAGTAATAGTGCTAATGATGGTATGACTTATTATTTTGAAAGGGTTCAAGATAGAGGATTTGAAATCAAATTCGGAGCTAATTATAAACCTAGTGTTAATACTAACATTAATTTAGATTTTGCTAAGAGCATTACAAATCACTTTAATAATAACTACAATATAAACTTAGGATTTTCTTATAATTTCTAATCTAAAATCAAGCAAGACTTTTTTAGGTCTTGTTTGATTTATTTTCAATCAACAATATTTTTAATATTTTTAACTTATAAAAATTTTTATCTTTTCTAAATTCTATAAATAAAAAAGGATTTTTAAAAGATTAGCAAGACTTTTAATTGTATTTGATTTATCTTCAATCAATAATATTTTTAATATTTTTAACTTATAAAGATTTTTAACTTGTATTTTAATGTTTTATTTGAGTATTTTAAGTTTGCTTATAAAGATTTTTATCTTTTCTAAATTCTATAAATAAAAAAGATTTTTAAAAGATTAGCAAGACTTTTAAGCCTTGCTAATAAGATTTATACATTAAATCTAAAGTGCATTATATCGCCGTCAATTACTTCGTAATCTTTACCTTCTAAGCGTAATTTACCTGCTTCTTTAGCTTTTGCTTCGCCACCGCAATTTACAAAATCATCATAGCTAATTACTTCAGCCTTGATAAAGCCTTTTTCAAAATCATTATGAATTACACTTGCAGCCTTAGGAGCTTTATAGCCTTTATGAATAGTCCAAGACCTAACTTCTTTAACCCCGCAAGTAAAATAAGAAATCAAATTAAGCTTAGCAAAACTTGTCCTAATAATAGCCGCTAAACCGCTTTCATTTACGCCTAATTCTTTTAAAAACTCATTAGCTTCAGCTTCGTCCATTCCAACCAAATCTTCTTCAAGCTTAGCACATAATTTTAAAACACTATGATTTGATTTGGCTGCATATTCACGCACCTTTTTTACATAATCATTATCATCTAATAATTCATCTTCGCTTACATTAACGCCATAAATTACTTCTTTAGCACTAAGTAATCTTAATTCTTTATTTAAAGTTATAAAAGCTTCGCTATCACGATTTGCATATTCACTAGCTAATTTGCCATCTTCTAGGTGTTTTAATAAATCCTGTGCTAATTCAAGGCATTCTTTAGCACCTTTAAGATTTGCTCTTGCTTCTTTGCTAAGTCTATCAAGCTTTTTATTAAGTTGTTCAATATCAGCTAAGATTAATTCAAGATTTATGATTTCTATATCTCTTAATGGGTCAACCCCACCTTCAACATGAGTGATATTTTCATCATCAAAACATCTTACTATATGTAAAATCAAATCAGTTTCACGAATATTTGCTAAGAATTTATTCCCTAAACCTTCGCCTTTGCTAGCACCCTTTACAAGACCTGCAATATCTACAAATTCTATCATTGAGTGCATTATTCTTTCAGGATTTACTATATTTGCTAAGACTTTTAATCTCTCATCAGGCACTTCAACAATAGCTTTATTTGGCTCAATGGTGCAAAATGGATAATTTGCTGCTTGAGCGTTTGCTGCCTTTGTTAAAGCATTAAAAGTCGTACTTTTACCAACATTAGGAAGTCCAACAATACCTACGCTAAGGCTCATTTTGCACTCCTTGCCATTCTAAGTAAGTTTATAATATTCATTCTAACTCCAGCTGCACTTGCTCCATAAGCATTCTCGCCCCACACTTTTTCTACATAGGCAGGTCCAGCAATGTCTAAATGCAACCATTTGTCTTTATATTCTTTTCTAATAAACTCGCCTAAGAACATTCCTGCACTAATTGCTCCACCATATCTTGAGCTACCTGTATTGCTAACATCAGCTATTTTACTTTTGATAAGCTCTTTAATGTGTGGATTAAAGTGTAAAACGCAAGTATATTCGCCACTTCTTTTTGAATTATTATAAAACTCGTTTTGCAAGTCTTCATTATATCCCATAATACCACTTGTATATTCGCTAAGCCCAACCACACAAGCACCTGTTAAAGTAGCTAAATCTATTAATAAATCAGGCTTTAAATCTTGAGCAAAACTCAAGCAATCTGCTAAAACCAATCTTCCTTCAGCATCAGTATTTCTTACTTCTATACTTACACCTTCTCTTGAAATTAATACATCATCAGGCATATATGATTTTTCGCTTATGCAGTTTTGTGCTGCACCTATAATTCCGTGTATTTCATAAGGTAGTTTTAACATACTAGCTGCTTTTAAAATACCTAAAACAGCAGCTGCACCACTCTTATCAGCTTTCATAGTTAGCATATAATCAGCTGGTTTAAGACTTAGCCCACCTGTATCATATACAAGTCCTTTTCCTACATAAACTATTTTTTTAATAGCGTTTTGTGGTTTATAAGCTAAGTGGATTAATTTTGCAGGATAACTACTTGCACGATTTACTGCTAAAAATGCGTTCATTCCTTCTTTTTGTAAATAATCATCGCTATAAACATTGCATTCTAAATCAAATTCTTTAGCTAATTTTAAAGCGTCTTTTTCAAAACTAAGTTGATTATAAGTGCTTGGAATTTCATTTACTATATTTTTTACATCTTCACAAGCATTTGCTAATACTTTACCTAGCTCAACGCCTTGTTGAATATCATCGTTTTGTTGTGTTTCAAGGCTTATTAATTCTATTTTAGAATTCTTAGGCTCTTTATGATATTTGTTAAACTCATATAAAGATGAAATAACAGCATAAATATGAGCATAAGCACTATAAAACTCACAACCAAGATTAATAAATTCAAGGCTAATGCTTTTTATATTTAAGTTCTTAATGCTCTTAATAGCACTACCTAAACTAGCTATAAAACTAGCATAAGTTAATTCATCGTTTAAGCCAACATAAAGCGTTCTTTTAGCTAGGTTGCAAATCGCTCCAACTCCTTTATAATCATTTATTTCAAAAAATTCTTTATCATCAAATCTACTTAAATCTTTGTTTTGTATCAAACAAACTTTAAAATCAGTATTTTTTTCATTAAATACTACTTTCATTTTTTTTACCTTTCTTACTTAATAATTTATTTTCTAAACTTTTAAAAGCATATAAAATTAAGCATAAAAATCCTACAACTAAAATTCCTGCCAAATACCAATGGTCTTTCGCCCAATTAATAATCTCCCATATATGCTCGCCAAAAATATACACTATAAAAATAGTAATAGCAGCCCATACTTGAGCTGAAATAAAATTAATTATTGCAAATTTCTTTGCACTATAATTAGTAAGCCCTATACTCATAGGAATAACGGTTCTAAAACCATACATATAGCGTTGAATAAATATTATAGGCCAGCCGTATTTTTGAAGTAAAATCTGTGCTACTGCAAATTTTCGCCTTTGTGTTTTTAGCTTTTTTCTAATATAGCTTTTTGAGTATCTTCCTATATAAAAATATATCTGATCGCCCAAAAATCCCCCACAACCTGCTATAAATGTGATAAGTCCTATATGAATATGTTCTCCGTGAGCTGCAAGTCCTGCTAGTATTAATGCAGTTTCGCCTTCTAGCGTGCACCATAAAAATATAATAATACTAGCAATTACGATTTTATCTCTAAATAAGGAAGTTAAAACCCCCTCAGGGTCAGCAAAAAAGGAATTTATAAAATTAATTATCATATCCATTGCTAATCCTTTAAAATGCAATAAATATCATCACAATGCTCTTTTAAAGCTTTATATCCACCGATATTTATATCTATTAAAAAACAACTCTTAATCTCTTTAGCACCTGCTAATTTTAATAATTTCATACAAGCAATGCTAGTGCCACCCGTTGCTAATAAATCATCCATAAAAAGAACTTTTACATCTTTTTTACCTAAAAATGCGTCCTTTTTCATTTCTATTTTATCTTTGCCGTATTCTAAATCATATTCAATACTTAATAGCTCTCCTGGGAGTTTGTTTTTCTTTCTAATTGGAACAAAAGGGATATTTAAAATAGCTCCTAATGCAGCTGCAAAAATAAAGCCACGACTTTCAGCTCCTACTAAAAAATCAAATTCTTCATCTTTATATTTATCTTTTAAGTGATTTATTAAAACTTGCCAACCTTCTTTATCTGCTAAAAGCGTGGTAATATCTGCAAATACAATTCCTTCTTTTGGGTAGTTTGGATATCTTTTTATCTTCTCATTTAATAATTTTTCTATATTCATATTAATCCTTATAATAAGCTTTCAATTTTTGCTTCTAATTCTTTGATTTTTGTATTTAATTTATTATTTTCTAAGCGATATTGAGAATTTCTTGTCCTAAGGCTTGTTAATTCACTTTTTACCTTATCTAATTCTTCATTTAATACATCTATATTTCCTAAAGAGCGTTGAAGTTGTGTTTGTAGCTTTCTCATAACCACTTCTGTATCATCAAAATTAGTTTTTAAAAACTCTTTTGAGGCTCTTTCTTTATTAAGTAATGATTTATAATAATAAGTCATCACTAAAAAATAAATACATATACAAACTAAAGCAGTAATAACCATCCAAATAAATAACATTTATTGCCCTAATTTTTTTACTCTATTTTCGTGTCTTCCACCAAGAAATGGGGTATTTATAAAGGTTATGATTAATTTTTTTGCAAGTTCAAAATCAACAAATCTAGCGCCTAAAGATATAACATTAGCGTCATTATGCTCTCTTGCCAATCTTGCATAATCTTCGCAATGACAAAGTGCTGCACGAATATGCTTATGACGATTTGCCGCTATGCTAATTCCTATACCACTTCCACAAATAATAACACCTATTGAATTTGTATCGTTTTTAAGCTCATTTGCTAATTTATTAGCATAATCAGGATAATCCACACTATCATCACTATCACAACCAAGATTTATACATTCGTATTCTTTACTAAAGTATTCAATCAAACTAAACTTTAACTTAGTTGCTGCGTGGTCGTTTGCAAAATAAATTCTCATATTTTTCCTTAATATAAAATAATTTTAGTTTAATATTTAAGAGTTAATTAATAATACGCTCTTGCTTCTCGTTTTAAATCTCTTTCTTTGATTGCTTGACGCTTGTCGTGAAGATTTTTTCCTTTTGCTAAAGCTAGAGTTCCTTTCAAAATCCCACGCTTAAAATAACAATTTAGTATTACTAAAGTAAATCCATCTGTGCTGATTTTACCTATTAATTTATCAATTTCTGCACGATGAAGCAATAATTTCCTAGCTCTTCTATCTTCGTGAGTGAAGTATTTATTCGCCGTATTCATATGACCTATGTGGCTATCAAGTAGCCAAGCTTCACCTTTGATTATCCTTACAAAAGAATCTTTTAAATTGATTTTGCCGTGTCTTACAGCTACAACTTCGCTACCTAATAAGGCAAAACCACATTCATAAGTATCAATTATGCTATATTCAAATCTTGCTTTTTTATTCTCTGCAACGCTTTTCATTATTATCCTTAAAATGAGTATATAAGACCGATTTTAGCGTAATTTTGATTAGCAATTAAACTTAAACGATAATTTTTATAATCAAAATAAGTATTAAGATTTATATGTTTTTTATCAGCACTAATTTTTATACCAAAATTATCAAAATCCTTTAAATAACCTATGTTTAAGCCGTAATTATTAGCCCCTATAAAAAAACCTTCATAATAATACCCTAAGAAAAAATTAGCAAACACCCTAGCCTTTTTATATCTAATTCCTAATTCAAATTCATAGCTAATCTTTTCGTATTCGCTAATTTTTATAGGGCTTATATAATTTTTATTAAAGTTTAATATGTTTAAACTATGAGATAATTTATCATTTAGACTAAGAATACTTATCTCAAAATCAAGGCTATTTTTTTTATCATATTCATAAAATAATCCTACTTTATGAAAGTTCTTTTTATAATCAGTATTAAGCGATACAAAACGAATTGGAATTAGGCTTGATTTAAGATTAACACCATAGTTTTTGGCATACATACTTAAAGCTGATGAGCAATTTTTATGCAAAAATGTATAAGTATCATAAATCTCATCTTCATAAAATAAAGCTGATAGATTGGCTTCTTGGCTATCATCTAAATTAAGCGGATAGCATTTTACTTGTCTTTCATCATCTTCATAAAACTTAATTAATTTATCCTTAGGCAAAATTTGCATAATGCCTTCTACTCCAAAAAGTGCTGATAAATTATCTTTAATATTTAAATTACTATTTAGATTAAAACTAGCCGCTTTATTGTTATAAGCTAAAAATATATGCCCAAACATAGTATCAAGTCGCTTGTAGCTATCACTTACATAACAAACACTAATATCACTTGCTCTTAAAAAAATACTAATAATTAATAAAAATACAAATTTCATCTTATTATTTTACTTTTTTTGTTAGCATAAAAGGTAAAAAAAGGAGAAAAAATGGAAATAATTGAACTATTCAAAAATGTCAAATATCCTAATTTTCAAAAGGATATTGTAAGTTTTGGTTTTGTAAAAAGGTGCGAATTAGCAGGAGATATTATCCTAATGGATATTGAAATTCCAGCTGCAAGTGAGCAAATAGCAAATGCTATTAGAAATGAATGTGAAGCAATAGCTAGAAATAATCATTATAAACTTGAGCTTAAAATCATTCAACCAAAATTAGAAGAGCCAGAAGTAAAAAGACCAAAAATCAAAAATCTAGCTCCACAAATTAAGCATTTTGTGATGATTAGTAGTGGAAAAGGCGGAGTTGGCAAAAGTACAACTACTCTAAATCTAGCATTATCACTTGCAAAACTTGGTAAAAAAGTAGGAGTGCTAGATGCTGATATATATGGTCCTAATATGCCAAGAATGCTTGGTGCTGAAAACGAAAAACCTGTAGTAGTAGGCAATAAAATCCGTCCTGTTAAAGCTTATGGAATTGAGTTTATGAGTATGGGAATTTTAATTGAAGAAGGACAAGGATTAATGTGGAGAGGCTCTATGGTTATGAAAGCAATTGAACAGCTTTTATGCGATGTGTTATGGAGTGAGCTTGATGTATTATTACTTGATATGCCTCCAGGAACAGGTGATGCACAAATTACTCTAGCTCAAAGCGTGCCTGTTAGTGCGGGAGTTTGCGTTAGCACCCCACAAGCAGTAAGTCTTGATGATAGTAAAAGAGCTTTAGATATGTTTAATAAATTAAATATACCTGTAGCTGGTGTAATTGAGAATATGAGTGGTTTTATTTGTCCTAATTGCGATGTTGAGCATGAGATTTTTGGTAAAGGTGGAGCGCTTAATTTAGCTCATGAATATGATTGCTCTGTTTTAGCTTGTATTCCTATTGATTTATCAATTAGAACGGGTGGAGATAGTGGTAAGCCTATTTCTATGTGTGAGCCAAATTCAATAGTAGCAAAAAGATATGAAGAAGCTGCATTTAAATTAATTGAGTTTTTAAACACTACTAAAGCTGATAATTCTAGTATTCAACCAACGACAAACACTCCGGCTTGTCATTAATAAAAAGAAGGGTTTTTAAACCCTTCTTAAAATTACTTAGCATTTGTAAATTCTAAACTGAACTTACCACCATGTAAATCACTTGTATTATTAAGATTAATTACTTCTTTAATGTATTGCTTTTTAGCATTATCAGGTGTTAGTGTGATAGTTACTTCGCCTGTTTTTGGATTTTTAGAAAAGCTTGAGCCATATTCAGCATTAAATGATAATTCATTAATAATAGCACCAGCGTCTTTATAATATAAAGAACTCTTTAAAGGTATTTTTGTTCTTTCGTTTTTCTTATTTAAATAATAAAGCTCTAAATCTGTTGTAGGATTTAAAGTAATTTTGTCAGTATTTGTTACTTTATTATCTTTATAAGTAACATTAGTAAAGATAAATGAGTATTCATTAGCTAAATTAGTGCTAGCTCCATCTAAAGAAACTTTTGATGATTTTAATAATGAAAACTCAGCAACACTTGGCTTAGCTAAACTTGCATTAGTATCTATTGTTTTATTATCTGGAGTTTTTTTGTATTTAGTGTAAGCTAATTCTAAATCTACAGATATTTTATCTTTTGGTGCAGCAAATCCAGCTATAACAGCATTAATGTTATTTGTCTTTGTATCATTATATAAATCTTCTAATTTTTTATCAAAATCTTTATTTAACTTATCTTTTGTAATGATAACTCTATCTACTAGAATTTGATTTGCACCATTAATTGTGGTATTAAAGCTTTTATCCGTATAATTTTCATCAATATTTACTAAATATCTATCTTTAGCTTGTTTATCAGTATTATCAAAATTTAATTCATACTCAAGATTATGGTCTTTGCTAAATTTATGATATACATAATTTAAGCTATTTGTATCCTTAACACCTAAATTATTAAATACATAATAAATCTTTAAGCTATTATTATCGCCTACTTCACTCTTAAAGAATGTTTTTTCATCTGTAAAGGCATTGTTTATTATAGGAGTTCTTAAAACATATTCCTTAGTGCTAGCAAAATTAATACTTATAGCACTTTTACTATCAATTAAACAACCTACTTTTCCATATTCATCTACTTTATTATTGACAGCATTTGCATTACATAAACCTTTAATACTATCTGGTTTTGTGAATTTACCTTCATATAATTTAAGTTTTGCATCAGTTGATAATGGGAAATTTACAACTGCGTCATTGATTTTATAGGTATTATTATTGTCTTTTACAAACGCAACTTCATTGCTATCAGATATAGTATTTTTATTAGTTGCATTTAAACTAAAATCATAATTTTTACCTTGACTATCTTCTACACTTAAAGTAGTTTTTGTTAAAGCAAATTCTTCATTTGTTACTATTAGCTTATCATCAGCATCTTTTAATCCTGCATTAAATACTGCTACTTTTCCACCTGCAAGAGCATTTTCTCCAGCTGTAAATGTAGTGCTTGTAGTGTATTCAACTAAAGCAGGTCTTAAACTAAAATCATTAGTGCAATTTCTAGCTTTAACAGGCACTTCAATTAGGCTTTTAGCGTCTTTATTGTTATTATTTTTATTGATTTCTTCTTGAACTTGAGATTTAGAATATATTGTATAGCATACTTTATATCTACCTACTTTTAAATCATCAATTCTAACAACGCCATTATAAAACGGATAAGCACCACTAAATCCTGTTTGAGTAAATATTGGATTACCTACTAAATAATCATTTTCGTGACTAATATTAACCTTGCTTGTTCCATTGTCATAATAAGTAAGATTTGCTGATTTAATTATTTTATTAGTATTTGCATCTATTACATCAAAAGTTACAAAATTGTCAATATTATTTAATTTATTTGATGATTTTGCACTTTGAATACCTAAATAAACAGGTTTTCCAGCTATTCTAGTATTTGCAGTCGTAGGATTAAAACCTGTGCTAGTGCTGTTTAATACAGGCATTTTATCAGGGTCTTGTTTATTCCAAATAGAACCAAAATCTACATTACTAGCATTAAAATTAATATCACTAATAATTACATAGAACTTACCTGATGATTTAGCATTAATAATAGTATTTGAATTGGTTTCAAAAAATGGTCTATCATCAGCATAAAAACCTCTATCAAGTGTAAGTTCTAATAGTATTGATTCACCAGATTTATACTTAATTGCATCTAATAACCCTTCATCAACTCTTAATGCCATAACATCAGTTGTGTATTCACTTGAAAAATAGCCATTCTTTTCACTATCTTCGCTAATTACTCTAAAGCCGCCATCAGTTTTGCTTAATTTATAAGTTTTGTATTTGAAATCTTTAAATTTAAATTTCATATTAGAGCAGTTTTTACCACTACTTACATCACATTCTTGTTTATTTTCAAAGCCTAATCTATTAGGGTCTAAATCAACGCCTTCGTATGTAAATGATAATTGAGCATTATTATTTACTCCGTATTTAAGCTCTGTTACAACATAAAATTCTTTATCATTAAAGCTACTTGGTAAATTTTCAACTTTTGCTTTTCTAGGAACTAAATTTTTATCAATTTCAGTAGTTTTAGCTCCATCAGCGTCAGGATAAAAATGTAAATAATACCTAGCACCAATTTTGCCATTTGAAGAATTGCCGTATTTTTTCGCATCATCATATCTAAAACTTGTAGGTCTAGTATTTAAAGTAAATATATGCTCTTCACCAGAAGTTGCTCTAGTATAAATATTGCTTCTATCTATTGAGTAATTAGCGATTGCATATTTACCATCTAAACTACTTATATAGTTTTGTAAAAACTCATTAGCTGGTTTATTCCATAATAATTTGCTAGATTGCATAGCTTCAAACTTTGCATAACCATTTTGATTTTTACTTCCATAATATTGTAAATTAATAAAATAGCATTTTCCTATCTTATTATTATTACCAAAAGCATTAGAATTATTGCTACCTTGGTCTAAATTCTTATTAAAAAAAGGAAACACATTATCTTTATTATTAAACTCATTAGTTCCGTATAAACTTATATTTTTTAAAGTAATTGCTTCAGTTATTTTTCTTAAATTATAAGTTTGATAATACAAATCTCTTTTATAGCCTTCTGGATAATGTCTAACATGCCAATCATCCCCTCTAAATTCTGCAGAACCATAAAGGTCTCCACTAATTCCAAAAGGAACTACTTGACCATATTCATTTTTTATTCCACCATATTGAGCCATACCTGTTTTCATATCATAAACATGGTCACTAGCAGTAGAAGCTCTAAATTGATAACCTAAACCCCATAAAGAATGGAAAAATCTAACATATTTTCCATGAGCACTTAAACTATTCCAATCGCTAGAACCACAACCTTTACCATTTTTAAAATTACGATTATCCCAATGATAAATCTGATTACACCAAGGACCTCTATCATTACCACCTGATATTGTTCTTTGAGCTAAAAGAGCCCAACTTTGATACATACTAGAGCGTTTTGAGCCTGTTCCTGGTATCATTTGTCCATTTTGTATGCCTAGATTTTGATTTACGAAGTTTTTAAAATCATTAGGAAAAGAGCCAAGATTAATATTATCGCTTAGATAAAAACTAAATGGATTGTATTCTTTTTGATTGTTAGCAACCACTAATAATCTACCTGTAGTATTTACACCAAAATCCTTATATGATTCTTGATAATTTCCTAAACTATATTGATATATAGTAGTATCATATTTAATACTTGGGCTTATCTTGTCTTTTGAAACATATAATCCTTTATCAAGATTAGCTTTATTAATATTTGCAATAAAATCACTAGCATTTGGAATTTTATTTGTTCCTAAATCATTACTACCATCAACCATACAATACACATTATCTCTATAATTTGCATTATCTGCTTCAGGATTTCCACTACCATCTTTATAACTATACACTTGCATTAAAGAAGCACAATCATAATAAGCCCAAGCATCACTACCAGGTCTTCCGTGAAGACAACCAATGATTGCATTATCACGACCATAGTTATAAAAGTCTTGTATTAATTCAAGTTTAGTATGTGCAGCACCATACGCATTATCAACATTTCCAATAAAAATACCTTTAATTTTATTTTCTGTTGTTACCATACTTCCGTGCAATACACTTATCGCACATAGGGATAGAAATATCGTTTTTTTCATATTTTCTCCTAAAATAAAAAAAGTATATTTATTTTACATAAAACTTATCAATTAATGCTATAAATTATAAAAATATTTCAATTTAAGGAAAAATAATGTTTAAAGACTATTTATGCTTAGGTGTGATAGGAAATGTGCCTAATCATTTAAATCAAGCTAACGAAGCTAAAGATTTTACTGAATTACACACAAGTGATTTTGCACCTAAAGGTGTGTTTCCATTCTACTCTAAAGATAGTGATAAAGAATATTTAAAGAGATTTTGTATTAGTGAAAATGAGCTTATTTTAGATGGAGATTTTGTTCAAATTGAGCCTGAATTATGTGTAATTTTTAAAGCTTTTTATGAAAATGATAAACTAAGTGATTTAAAACCACAATTTTATGCAGCGTTTAATGACGCTAGTAAAAGAGTAAATGAAAATAAAATATCTTCTAAAAAGAACTTCTCAACTGCTAGTAAAGGTATTGGGAATTTAGTTCCTTTAAATAATCTTGATGAATTAAATGATTATAAAATCCATTGCTATTTAAAAAGAGATAATGAGATAATAAAATACGCAAACGAAGATTATATAAAAAATTATTTTTATTATTCAAATACATTAATCACTTGGCTAATTGATACTATAAATAATCAAATAGACATAGCAACCCTTGAAGATATAAGACCTTTAATAGCTAGTAAGCCTGCAAATTTATTGATATGTTTAGGTGCTTTATCTTATACTCCTTTTGGAGAAAAACACTATTTAAAAAATAATGATGAAATCTTTGTAGCTATTTCTAAAAATGATGAATTTATAAATGTTAAAGATGGCTCTTGCCTTCATCAAATAGTAAAAAGCAATAATTCTAGTAAATAATTTACTAGAATTTATCTTCTAACTTATCGTAACTTTCTTTTAATTGCAACATTATTAAGCATTTTTCAAGGTCTTTAAAATGTGTTGTATCATCTAAGAGCAAAAAGCATTTTTTTAATAATTCTTTATGTTCTTCATAATCATCGCTTACTAATTTTGCAGCTATACTAAAAGCATTTATTAAACTATTTTTAGTGTTAATTTCTAATAAAATATAAGCAAAATCAATATATCTTAAATCATTATAAGAAATCTTATTTGAGCTTTTTAGGCAAAAAATCTCTTCGTTTATTATGCTAAATCCTTCAATATTTACTATGCTAATTTGCTTTTCTTTGCACTCATTACAAATTATTTCAAATATCTTTTGCTTTTGCATTATATATTCTTTAAATATTCTTTAATTCTAGCCTTGCACTCATTTGCTAAGCTTTTTGGCTCAAGAATTTTAATATGTGGAATCCACTTAAAAACCAGCCTAATAATCTCATCTTCATAGCTTGTTTCTGTTTCTATTATGATTTTATCTAAATGGCTTGAGATTATTCTTTGATTTTTTAATATTGCTCTTTTTAAAAAATATTCTTTAGCAACACAATCTAATTCTAAAATAACATTTGTAATATTATTTGATATAAAACTACTTGAATTATTGTTAATCAGCTCTTGTGTGCTTTCATTTGGGATAAATTCTTCTTGTGTGATTAATAAATTTTTGATTTTATATAAAGTAAAGCTTTTAAGTTCAGCTTCTTCACAAGCTAATAAATACCAAATATCTTGATGATTTACTAATTTATAAGGCATTAGAATTCTTTCTTTTGCATTATAAGTTATTTTAATTTTTACCTTATTTAAAATCGCATTAGTTAAGCTCTCATAAACACTGCTAATATCATCAATTTCGTTATTTTTAATATTAGTAATTGGCAGTTCTTTTTGAGTAAAAAGATTGTTTAAAAACTCATCGCTAAGCCTTGTTGGAAGCATAGTAATATCAAATATTTTTATAAGTTTTCTAATCTCTTCGTGATTGCTTTTGATATAAGTTTTATCTAAACTATAATCCCCATTTCTTCTAGCAATTATTGGTAATTTTGATAATCTTTCATTAATATCACGCTGAATAGTCTTAGCATTTACTCCAAATTCTTCAGCTAAATCGTGCTTATTTAATATCTCTTCATTATAAAGTCTTACTAATATTTGAGCTATTCTATATGATGGTTTTTGCATTTTCATCCTCGTTATTTCTTAATTGCCCACACGCTGCACTAATATCAAGACCTTTGCTTTGTCTAATGGTAGCGTTTTGTCCGTGTGCTTGTAAATAATCTCTAAAAGCAATTACTTTTTCTTCACTTGGGCGTTTATAGATACTGCCTTCGTGTGGGTTAAAATAAATTAAATTTATCTTAGCTTTTATTCCGTGTAATAATTTTACTAAAGCCTTTGCGTGGCTTAAATCATCATTAATCCCACCTAAACATAAATATTCAAATAACACTCTTTTTCTAGCATCTATTGGGAAATTCCTTACCGCATTTAAAACGCTTTCAATATTATAAGCCTTATTAATAGGCATTAATTCATCTCTTAAAGTATCATTTACAGCGTGAAGCGAAATTGCAAGTAATACACCTAAATTCATCTTGCCTAATTCTTCAATTTGCTTTGCAAGACCACTTGTTGAGATTGTTTGACGGCGTGGTGATATTGCTAGAGTATCGTTATGAGAAAAGATTTTAATAGCCTTGCTAACTGCTTTTAAATTATCAAGTGGCTCTCCCATACCCATAAAAACTATATTAATACCTTGCTCATAAGGAATTTTTGCGTATTTTTTGATAAATAATACTTGGGCTACTATTTCAGCTGTGCTAAGATTTCTAATAAGCCCACTTTTACCCGTTAAACAAAAGGCACAACCACTTTTGCAACCTACTTGGCTACTTATACAAATAGTGTATTTTGCACTTTTTTTCACACCATTTTCTATTCTTTCTTTTTTCATAGGTAGCAAAACGCTTTCTATTGTGTGATTATCGTGCAAGGAAAATAAGAATTTAATACTCCCATCAATACTTGTTTGAGCTATTTTTAAGCTAAGTGGCATAATGTTAAATTCATTTTTTAATTGCTCTCTTAAAGCTTTTGATAAACTTGTAGCTTCGCTAAAATCATTTATATATTTTTGATATACAAATTTTGCTAATTCATTATTTAGATATTTTGGACTAAGGTTGTATTCTTCTGGTAAAAAATCTAATAATTCTTTCATAAAAGTCCTTTGTTTTCTAAGTAATTTTCTAGTATTTCATTAGCTTTTGCTATGTTTTTTATATATTCTTCGTGTGCGAATTCATCACAATAATTAGTCGCTACTAAAATTGCACTAGCTGGGATTTTATAATAATTAGCAGTCGCAAAAAAACTAAAACACTCCATATTTTCGCCTAATATCCCGTATTTTTCATTCATTTTCTTAGCGTATTCGTAATTTTTACAAATATAATTAGAAGAATTTAAATTAGAAACTTCATTAGTTTTCATAGGGGTATAAACTAAATCATCTAACATAGCTAATTCAATATTTACAGCACTTTTAAACTCATTTACGCTAAAAAGCTCAATTTCTTTAGTATAAAGCCCCATTGAACCTATAAAAATCAATCTTTTTGGCTGCTTTTTAAGTATTAATTCGCTAAGTTTTATAGAACAATTACTACCTAATCCAATAGGCTCTGCGTAATCATAAATCTCACTTATTCCTGCACTAACTATCATTTATTGCCTTTAATTTTATTTATAATACTTTTTGCATCAAGCCCTAAGCTTTGCATAACTTCATTTGTATTTCCGTGAGTTATAAACTCATCTTCGTATTCATAAGATATTAATTTAATGTCTAAATCATATTCTTTTAAAAAGCTAGAAATTATAGAATTTAATCCGCCTATTTTTGCACTTTCGCTAAAAATATGCCATTCTTTTGAACTCTTAGCAAGATTTAATAAAAACTCTTTATCAAGTGGTTTAGCAAATACTAAATCAATTACATTTGCATTGATTTCTTCACTAACTGCTAAAGCTTTTGCAACGCCTTCTCCAAAACCTAAAAAGCTTATATTAGAATTTACATTTTTAATAAAATGAGTTTTTAAACTTGGCTCATAGCTCTCATCTAAAGCAAAACTTCCCCTTGGATAGCGAATAGCAATTAGCCCAACTTTACTTGTAGCGTATTCAAGCAATAATTTAAAACTTTTAGCATTCGTTGGAGCACAAATTTTAAAATTAGGTATGCAAGATATATATGAAATATCAAAAGCTCCTTGATGAGTTTTGCCATCATTTCCTACAATCCCTGCACGATCAAGTGCAAAAACCATATTAAGATTAAGTATTGCACAATCGTGAATTAAACTATCATAAGCTCTTTGCAAAAAAGTTGAATAAATAGCTACAACAGGCATAAAACCACATTTACTCATAGCAGCCATTGAAGTTACTGCGTGAGCTTCTGCTATTCCTACATCATAAAATCTATTAGGATATTTTGCTATTAATTTATCAATTCCTGTGCCACTTGGCATAGCTGCACTAAGACCTACTATTTTTTCATTTTTACTTGCTAGTTCATCTAAAATATCACTAAAAATTGCCGTTGCACTAGGTTTTTTTGAGCTACTTAAACTCTTACCTGTTTTTATATCAAAAGCTCCAACTCCGTGCCAACTACCTTCATCATTTAAAGAATACTCATAACCATAGCCTTTGATTGTTTGAATATGCAATAATACAGGCTTTTTAAGACTTTTTGCTAGATTTAATGCGGTTATTAAATCAGCAATATTATGCCCATCAATTGGGCCAATATATTCAAGTCCTAATTCTTCAAAAAACATTCCAGCAGGAGTGATTAATTTAAATCCATCTTCAAATCTTTTTGCAGTATATCTAGCACCTTCAGGCAAGTATTCAAGCATTGCTTCAACGCCTTTTTTAAATTTTTGATAAATTGGACTTGATAAACTTTTTGATAAAAATCTTGAAACCGCACCAATAGGCTTACTAATACTCATTTTATTATCATTTAAGATAATAATACTTGGATATTTTCTATCTCCTAATTCATTTAAAGCCTCATAAGCTAATCCACAGCCCATCGCCCCATCACCAATAATAGCAATTGGAATTGCATCTTTTTTATTAAGACTAAAAGCCTTTGCAACCCCCGTTGCAAGAGATATTGAAGTAGATGAATGCCCTGCTATAAAAAAATCATACTCGCTCTCATTTGGCTCGGTATAACCACTAATTCCATTAAATTGTCTTAGATTTTCTAAATTCCTATTTGTTAATATTTTATGTGCGTAGCATTGATGAGATACATCAAAAATTAAAGGATTTTCCTTTATATCAAATAAATGATGAAGAACAACGCTTAGTTCAACCACGCCTAAATTAGACGATAAATGACCGCCGTTTTTGCTAACTTGCTCAATGATTGTAGCTCTTATATCACTACATAATTCTTTTAATTCGTTTTCATTAAGGCTTTTGATATTTTCAATTTTACGCTTCATCTAATATCATACTCCTTGCTTGTGCTAATCTTTCTTTTAAGTTAATTTGAGTATTTAATGTATCTGAATTAATAATCAAACAACCCTTATTAATAGCATCATCAGCTAAGATTTCAATCCTATTTGAACTTAATTCTTTATTTAAATAATCAAAATCCTTAGGATTTACGCTGATTTTAATCTTAATACTTTTATCAATTCCTTGCATTATCGTATTTGCATAAGCTAGAGCAATTTTTGCTGAACTTGTTTCTAGCTCTTTATTTACTACTTCTTTAGCTATTAAATAAGCAGCTTCGTTTAAATCGCTTTTTGTTTTTTCACAAAAATCACTTAATTCTTGGCATTTATTTTCAAGCTTTTTAATACTATTTGATACATTTATACTAAGCTCGTTTATTTTATCTTCATTTTGAGATTTACCTGCGTTTAAACCTTCTTCATAAGCGTTTTTTTTAGCTATTTCAATCTCATTTAAAAGTCTTTTTTCAAATTCTTCTTCTTGTTTTTCAAGTTTCATTTGAAGTTTTACTACATTATCGCTTAAAGTTTCCATTTTTTTAAGCATTTCTTCATTGATTGGATTTGGTGGCGGTGGTGGTGGCGGAGTAATTTCTTTAATTATTACAGGCTCTTCTTTTATTTCTTGTGGAGTTTCAATAACTTCACTAAGCTGCTCTTCACTTGTATCAGTATCAAATGAGCTTAGAATTTTAAATTTATAATTTTGAATATGATGCTCTTTGGCTTTATTATCAATAATAGTTTTCATCATTCTATCATCTCATCACTTTCGCCTAATTGTATTACTCCACTTTCATTAAGCTTTTGAACAACTTCAACGATTTTTCTTTGTGCTTCTTCTACATCTTTTACCCTAACAGCACCTAAAAATCCCATTTCTTCATTAAAACTCTCTGCTGCTCTTTGGCTCATATTAGATAAAAACATACCTTTTAAATCTTCCGTGCTTCCTTTTAAAGCTATCATTAAATCTTTTTTATCAGCTACTTTTAATATCTCTCTAATTGCTGTTGTGCCTAATTTAGTAATATCATCAAAAGTAAACATCATATCTTTAATAGTAGTTGCAAGTTTTTCATCAGTTTGCTCTAAATATGCAATAGTTGATTTGCTTGATTTTTGACCTAGACGATTAAGCACTTCAGCAACTGCTCTAGTCCCTCCAACTTCAACTTTATAAGATGTAAGAGATTGTAATTTACTCTCTAAAACGGTTGAAACTCTTTTAATAATACTTGGGCTAATATCACCTAAAGTAGCAATTCTATGGATTACTTCACTTCTTAAATTATCTTCAAAAAACTCTAAAGTCTCAGCTGCTCTAGTAGGCTCCATATGTGCAATAATTAAAGCTATTGTTTGTGGATATTCATTTACGATAAAGTCAGCTAATTGTTGAGGTTTAATATTGCTAAGATAAGAAAATGCTTGATTTCCATCTAAAGTTTTTGCTAATTTTGATAAGATTTTTTCAGCTTCTTCAATCCCATAAGTATTGTATAAAATCTCTTTAGCAAATTCCAAACCACCATTTTTAATATACTGATTTGACTTAAGTAAAGCGTGAAATTCTTCTAATACAGCAGTAGCTACTGCTCTATCGACTTGCTTTGCACTTGCAATATATTTTGTGATTTCAATTACCATATCTGTATCAAGATTTGAAAATATTAATGTGCTTGGCTCTTCTCCCATTAGAACCAAAAATATTGCAATTTTTTCTAAAATACTTAAATCATTATATAAGCTTTTTTGTTCGTTGCTTAAATTTGCCATTACATTTCCTTTTGAGATTGATTAAATTCAGCATCGTTTTTTAATAAACTTTTAAATAGCATAGCAACCTCATCACTTTTTTCTGTGCTAATAGTTTTTAATTTTTCAAGTAAAATATCATATTGTAATTCATCTTCACTAAATCCAGCGTCAATTCCAAGTTGTTCTTCAACTCTTTTCTTAGCTTGTTGATATTTTTCTATCGCATCTTCTTCATCATCAGCACCTTCTTCACGCCTAATTTCTTCTAATTCTTCAGGTGTAAATACCTTATCCTCAAGCATTTTCTTAATAAACGGAGATATAACCTTTTTATAAAATATAAACATTAACACCATAGCAAAAATATATTTTGCAGGTGGGATAAACGGCATTATATAGCTTTCTAAGAAATTAGTAATTTTAATTGATGGTGGAACTGGAGCTTTAATATTATTAAATCTAATATTATCAACACTAACGCTATCTCCTCTAGTATCATTAAATCCTATTGCGTTTTTTACTAAACCTTGCAGTTTTTTAAGCTCATCATCACTAATTGCTACATATTTTACTTCGCCGTTTTCATCAATTTCGTATTTTCCATCTACTACTACTGCTGCACTAATTCTATTTAAGGTTGCAAATTGACCTTTGATGGTTGTAATTTTTTTAGATATTTCATAATTAATTGTGCTTTGATTTTTGCTATAACTTTCTTTATTTTCTCCATCTTCAATGCCTTGAACAGGTCCAATATTTGATATTGCTCCTGGCACTCCGCCTACTTCTTTACCTTTTTTGCCTTCTTTTTTCTCTTCTAAACTTTGCTCACTTCTAGCGACTGAATTTGGGTCAAACACTTCACTTTGACTATTTGCCTTATCAAAATTAAAATCAGCATTAACTCTAGCAACAACTCTATCCCAACCACCAAGAACAGGTGCTAAAACATTTATAATCTTTTGCTCTAATGAATTTTCATATTCTTTTTTATAATTTATTTGTGCGTTTAATTCATCTACATCAAGCCCTACTTCATCAGCGCC
This sequence comes from Campylobacter sp. 2018MI13, assembly GCF_018501135.1. NCBI lineage: Bacteria > Pseudomonadati > Campylobacterota > Epsilonproteobacteria > Campylobacterales > Campylobacteraceae > Campylobacter > Campylobacter sp. 2018MI13. The sequence goes on from NZ_JAHCZC010000005.1 coordinate 40,868, forward strand.
TAAATTAACTCCATTTTGGTCAATTATTTTAACATTCTCAACACTTAAACCAGCTACTGATGATGCTATTAAATTTTTAATCCCTAAAACTTGTTTTTGACCTAATTTCATACCCATTTTAATATTTAAAACCACTGAAGCTGTTGGTGGCTCTTTTTCTTTTACAAATAAAGATTCTTTACCAAAAGCAATATGAACTGCAGCTTTATTAATAGGATTTAGGCTCTCAATTGTTCTTGCTAATTCGCCTTCTAAAGCTCTTTTAAACTTGATTTTTTGTTCTTCATCAGTAGCTCCAAATTCTTGTTTATCAAAAATCTCAAAACCTACTTTATTATCCTTTAAAATTCCAGCACTTGCCACTTCTAAACGCTGCTTATAAACATCAGCACTTGGAACTAAAATGGTGCTTTCATCTTTTAAAATATAATTTATCTGATTTTTTTCTAATATTGATACAACTGCAGCTGAATTTTTAGTATCTAATTCATCAAATAAAACAGAATATCCAGAGTAGTTTTTATTATTACCAGAATTATATACGAGTAAAAAAACTATAAAAGCAACGGTTGCAATAATGGCTGCTAATATAGTTAGTTTTTGTTTTTTTTCTAAACCCGAATAGAACTTGCCTATTCCTTGTAAAAATTGCTTAATCATTTATCATTCTTTAAATATGAGCCAAGCCATTTTATATTTGTTTTATTTTTTAAGATTTTTTGCACATTCAAATCATCAATATGTCCGTCAAAATCAATAAAAAAACTATATTCAAATTCTTTTTTCTTTAAAGGTCTTGATTCAATTTTAGTTAAGTTGATATTTGCTTCTTTAAACTCATTAAGCAAATCAACTAAAGCACCTGCTTTATGTGCTGTATTTGCTAGAATTGATGTTTTAGAATTGCTTGATTTTTCGCAAGAATGTTTGCTAAGCACTAAAAATCTAGTTTTATTTGCCTTATTATCTTCAATACATTCAAACATTAAAGGCAAATCGCTTAATTTTGCTGCAATTTTTGAGCAAATTGCAGCTGAGTTTGGCGTATCTTTTGCTAATTTTGCAGCAGCGGCTGTGCTTTTTGTAGGGACAAACTCAATGTCTAAAATATTATGAGCTTCTAAGAATTTTTTGCACTGATTATAGCCTTGTGGATGAGAAAAAATCACTTTAATATCTCTTATATCATCAGTTGTGCTTGCGAATGAATGATGAATATCTAAATAATTTTCAGCAAAAATCAAAATATCATCGTATTTTGCAAGACAATCAAGAGTAGCTCCAACTCCACCTTCTGTATTGTTTTCTATAGGAACTACTGCATAAGATACTTCATCGTTATTTAAACTAACAAAAACATCTTCAATAGTAGCAATCTCAATATATTCACTAAGTGCTCCAAACCATAATCTTGCTGCTTGATGAGTATAAGTGCCAATTGGACCTAAAAACGCAACTCTTTGTGGTAATTCAAGATTTCTTGAAATTGCAAAAATCTCTTGATAAATTGCTTTAATTGCGTCTTTTTCCAATAAGCCTTTGCTGTTTTCACTTAGTCTATTTATTATCTCGTTTTCTCTTACAGGACGATAAATTGGACTACCTTCATTATGCTTTAAAATACCAACTTGCTTTACAAATTCCATTCTTTGATTTAATAATTTAATTATTTCATCATCAATTTTATTTATATTTTGTCTAATTTCTTCTAAATTCATAATATACTCACAAACAAGATAATTCATTAGCTATTAATTCATCAAAACTTTGAGCTTTATTTATTAATTTTAACTCATTGTTATATAAAGAATATTCAGCAACCTTTGTTCTTGAATTATAATTTGAGCTCATTACAAATCCGTAAGCTCCTGAACTTTTAATAACTACTAAATCATTTGCCACTAAAGGTGGTAAAACTACATCTTTTGCTAAGAAATCTCCACTTTCACAAACTCCACCAACCAAATCAGCCTTGCTACTTTCGTTTAGCTTATTTACACTAGGAAAGCTTAAAATCTCGTGATATGCTTCGTATAAACTTGGGCGAATTAGTTCACACATAGAAGCATCGCATATTACAAATCTTTTTCCTTCGTTAATTTTTTCATATAAAACCTTGCTTACTAAATAACCTGCATTTCCTACAATATAACGACCTGGCTCACAGCAAATTGTCAAATCTTGTGCTTTTGCAATATTTTTAATCATATGTGCAAACTCATCTAAATTAGGCTCGATTTCATCATTTTTGTATTTAATACCAACTCCGCCACCAATATCAAAAAACTTAATATTTAGCCCTGCGGTATTTAGCTCTTTTATAAATTTTTCTACCAAAATAGCAGCTTGGATAATACTACTTAATTCTAAGATATTTGAACCTATATGAAAATGAACTCCTACTGGATTTAAATAATCTGATTTATGTGCTTTTAAAAACATAGCCCTAGCATTATCTAGGCTAACTCCGAATTTGTTTTCTTTAAGACCTGTTGAAATATAAGGATGAGTTTTTGCATCTATATTAGGATTTACACGAATACTTATATTTACTACTTGGTTTTTACTCTTTGCAATACTTTCTAAAAGCTCTAATTCAGCACTACTTTCTACATTTATATAAAGTATTTTTTGCTCTATTGCAAATTCTAATTCACTTGCACTTTTACCAACCCCACTAAAAATTATTTTATAAGGTTTAGCACCTACTTTTAAAGCTCTTCTAATCTCATTTGCACTAACACAATCAAATCCACTATCTAAATTCGCTAAAAACTTTAATAAAGATAAATTTGAATTAGCCTTAACCGCGTAAAAAATATTATTTTTAGCTCCACTAAATGCTTTTTTAATACTATTAAATCTATTTTCAATCTCGTTAAAATCATACAAATAAAAAGGTGTATTAATACCATTTGCAAGTTTTAAAAAGTCCATTTTTTGCTCCTTTTATAATCACTTATTTTTATTAAACTTCATTAATGAATATACAATAATTATACTTATTGGCAAAAGAATAGCTAGTTCAGGATTTATACTACCATTACTAGCAAATCTTAATAGCAAAAATAAAACTCCATAAACTAATAAAGATAAACTTGTATATGTTGAAGCATAGATATTTAAATCATTATATCTTGGCATAATAGGAATATTGTAAAAAATTATAAGCATAAAAAATGGAGCATATAATAAAAATATACTTTGCTTATAAATACTAGCTCTTGCTATGTTTTTATTAGCTTCAAAATTATTAAGATAAAAAAATGCGTCTTTTAAAGAACTATCATCAGTGCCTAAATTATCAAGCAAACTTGGGTTAAAATCTTTTAAAATCATTTCTTTTTCTAAATTTTGATTAATTATAAAGGTATCATCAAAATTATTTCCTAATTTAAATTCCATAACTTTTGCGTCTTCTAAAACCCAATTATTATC
>NZ_JAHCZC010000060.1:0-11623 GCF_018501135.1 Campylobacter sp. 2018MI13
TATCAAGCATTTTATTTAAGACATTTTTTAATTCAATTAATTGTGGATTTGCAGGATTTAGAGTAATTCTTGCTTTTAAATCTCCGCTTTCAATTGCTGCTGCTGTTTGAACGCTTTGTTCTACTGCGTTTGTATCTTGAGTAAGTGAGTTGATTGTTCTTTCAATGTTTTCATTAATAGCTTTAGCCATATCTCCGAACTCATCTTTAGAATTTAAATCAATCTTACTTGCTGTTTTTCTTTCGTGATTTATTAGTGCGAATACTTCTCTTAAGCCTTTTTGAATGATTTCAAGTGGGCGAAGTGAGAATTTGATTAAGAAGAATAAGCATAATAAAATAATCACTAAAGAAGCGAAAAATAATGTTATATTTTGTTTTAATAAAGAATTTAAAGTATCGTCTATATCGCTAGTTAAATTGGTGCTACAGAATTTCCAGCCTGTTGTATTTGAATTAATACATACTGCAGTTTTTTCATCACCTTTAAAGGTATAGCGAACTGAAATGCCATCTTTTAGATTATTTTCAATCATTTTTATAACATCATCTTGCTTTAATTCAAATTCTTCATTTGGGTGCATTACAAATTCTAATTTATCATCATAAGCAAATATTGTGTTGGTCTTAGAAAAATGTAAAGTTAAAATTTGATTTTTTAAATCTTTAAATGCCATATCTCCACCAATTACTCCAATGATTTTGCCATTTTTAATAATAGGTGCTGAAATTGTCATAACTTTTTCTTTTAATCTCTCATCAGGATAAACTTCTTTACCTAATAAAGCCCTATTGGCACTAATAGCATCTTTATACCAACCCCTACTTCTTGCATCTTGGTCTTTTACTATATAAGGCTCGTTATTAGAGCTAATATAATAAAACTTGCCACTATCAGCCATACCAATAAATAAAGCAGAGAAATTTGAAATTCCTAAATAATTTTTAAGAATTTTAAAGATATTCTCATCTTGATTATCTTCACTAATTGAATTTGCTAAAATTGGTGAGAATTGCTCTATAAAATTTATTCTTGAATTAAAATAAGAATCTACATAAAGCATAGTGGCATTTAAGCCGTTTTCTTTAGCTTTGTCTGTAAATGATAATGAATCAGTTTTTGAACTAGAATAATTCACTATACACAATACAATAAAGCAAACTACAAGTGGGATAGCAATTAATGCTGGAATTTTGTTTGTTAATTTCATAATACTCCTTTTTAAAAAATTGCGTTAATGTTACAATTAAAGAATTGAATAATATTTAATAGTAAAAAAATTTTTAAATATCTATGTAGCAATGGTTTAAGCGTTTAAGGAATAATAAGAAAAATTATGATTTCAATTAAAAAAATATTAATTGAAATCAATGAAATTATAAAATCTCTTTTAATTTATTAGCATTCTTAAGCCATTCGTTTAGCTTTTGATATTCATCGTTATTTATCATTTGCTTAAACTCATTTAGTTCATTTATAAAGCCATCAAGAGCATTTAAAACATTTGTTTTATTTTCTTTAAAAATACTTTCCCACATTGCAGGGCTACTCTTTGCAATCCTACTCATATCAGCAAAAGAACCACCTGCTAGGTGTAAAATGTTTTTCTTATCTTCGCAATCTAACACATAATTTGCTAAAGAAAAGCTAATTACATGCGGTAGATGAGATATGATGGCACTATGATGATCGTGCGAACTTGCATTCATAAAAGTAATTCTCATTCCAATATTGCTTAATAATTCTATGGTTCTATGTTGATGAAATACGCTCGTATTTTCGGTATTGCACAATACACAAACAGCATTTTTAAATAAATCAATCTTAGCAGCACTAGGACCATTATGCTCTGTTCCTGCCATTGGATGAGCTAGTATGAATTGCTCTTTTAAATCATCGCTTATTGCGTTTTGAATACTTTCTTTTGTGCTACCAAATTCTATAATTGTAGTAGTTTTTGGAATATCTTTTAATTGTTTAATAATTTCAATAATAGCCCCAACAGGAACACATAAGAAAATCAAATCACAAGTTTTAATCTCATCAAAAGTTATAATTTCATGAACTAAATTAAGCTTTAAAGCTTCTTTTTCGTGTTCTTTATTTAAATCAATTCCATAAACTCCACTAATAAATTTGTTTTTCATCAAATTTAAAGCCAATGAGCCACCAATTAATCCTAATCCAATTACAACTGCTTTCATAACTTATCCTTAATTAAGATTTATATATGCAAAATAATATAATATTTTTCTAAAAAAAGGAGTTTAAATGGTTGATTTTATTGTGATTTTTTTACACTTATTTTCAGCAATTATTTTTATAGGTTATGTATTTGTTGATGCGATTTTGTGCTATGGGTTAAAACAAGCTAATGAGCTAAAAAAGGCTTATTTTAAAAGTTCAGGTATTTTATATGCACTTAGCTTTGTTATATTAATTCTTAGCGGAATTTATCTAGCATATAATGAATATACTAATTTTGCAAATATAAATAAAATTATGTTTTTTATCAAAATAGCTCTAGTAATTTTAATGCTTTTTATAACTTTTATTAGTATTTATATAGCGAGATTTAAAAACAATAAAGAACATTTTTTGGTAAAACAAGCTCATATTTTAGCTTTGATAATATGTTTTTTGATAGTTTTATTTGCAAAATTATTAAGTATTTTATGAGTAGTGAAAAAAGAATTTGAAATAAAATCTTATTTCAAATTCTTAATATTTTTAGCCTTTATTTGTAGCTAATTTGCGTCTTAGGTAAGCGATTTTTGTTTGTAGTGGTAATTGTTTAGGGCAATTATCTTCACAAGCAAGTAAGCTCATACAAGCAAAAATTCCATCATCATCACCAACTAATTCATAAAAATCATCTAAAGTTCTATTATCGTGTGGGTCTTGCTCGTATCTTGCAGCTCTCATAAGTCCTGCAGCACCTATGAAATTAGGTCTCATAACTTTAGTCGCACAAGAAGCTATACAAATACCACATTCAATACATCTATCAAGCTCAAATGTTTCTTCAGCAACTGCTGGCTCAACTCTTTCTTCAATCTTAGAAATATCAGTAACTTTGTCAGTATGTATCCAGCTTTCTACCCTTTTACACATACCTTCCATCCATTCACCTGTATTAACACTTAAATCCTTAATATGCTTAAACGCAGGTAAAGGCATAAGCTCAATTACTCCATCAGGATAATCTTTAGTAAGAGTTTTGCAACCTAATTTTGGTTTTCCATTAATCATCATTGCACATGAGCCACAAATTCCTGCACGACAAACGAAATCAAAACTCAAACTTGCATCAAATTTTTCTCTAATTTGATTTAAAACTATAAAAATAGTCATACCACTAGTTTCATCTAATGTATAAGTAGCAAAATGTGGCTTGCTAATTTTACTATGTGGATTATATTTAAATACCCTTATTGTTAGTTTCCTACTCATAATCAACCCCTATTCTTTGATTAGCTGCTTTAAATCTAGCTTGTAATTCATAAGGCATAAGTGCGTCTTGGATTTCTGCTCTACTTTTACCTTCTGCTTGTAATTTTTCTGTAATTTCATCTACTTGTTTTTGACGAACTTCACTTAAAGGATTTTCAATTATATTTCCTTTTGCACCATAACCACGGAATGCTGGTGGCATTTCCATTTTCATAATATCAAGGTCTTCATATTCAACTCTAGGTAAAGTTGAGCCTTCATCCCAATAAGTCATAGTTCTTTTCATCCAATTTAAATCATCTCTTTTTGGATAATCTTCTCTATAATGAGCCCCACGGCTTTCAGTTCTAAGAAGCGCACCACGAGCAACACATAAAGCAACTTTTAACATTCTTGGAACTCTATAAGCTTCTTCTAGCTCTGGATTTGAACAATTTAATTCTTTATCTTTAATAGCTACTTTTTTGCTCTCTATTAATAATTCTTCAAGGCGTTTTACTGCGTATTCTAATCCTTCGCCTGTTCTAAAAATAGCAACATGCTCCCACATAATATCTTTCATTTCGTTTTTGATTTCAAAAATATTATATTTACCTTCACGATTTGCTATTTCTTTTAAATAATTTGCTTCATCGTTTAAGAATTTTTGAACCACTTGCATATCAGCTACTATTGTATTATTTTTGCAATACTCAGAAAAATAATCTCCTACAATCATACCTGCAACAACGGTTTCAGCACAGCTATTTCCACCAAGTCTATTAAATCCGTGCATATCCCAGCAAGCTGCTTCACCTGCTGCAAAAAGACCTTTCATCTTTGGAGTTTCTCCGTTTGGCTTAGTTCTAATTCCACCCATTGAATAGTGTTGCATAGGAAGAACCGGCGCCCAACCTTTTGGACCTTCATCAGCAGGGTCAATTCCATTAAATGTCTTACAAATATCTTGAACATCTCTTAAGTTTTTTTCAACATGAGCACGACCTAAGATTGAAATATCAAGCCATAAATGCTCTCCATAAGGACTTTTAACACCTTTTCCTTTTCTAATATGTTCCATCATACGGCGACTTACAACATCACGACTTGCTAATTCTTTTTTCTCAGGCTCATAATCAGGCATAAAGCGGTATCCATCAACATCTCTTAAAATACCACCATCACCACGGCAACCTTCAGTTAAAAGTATCCCACTTGGAACAATTGGAGTTGGGTGAAATTGAACCGCTTCCATATTTGATAAAGAGCATAATCCTGTCTCAAGTGCCATTGCTGCACCTGTTCCTTCACAAATAACAGCGTTTGTAGTTTGTTTATAAACTCTACCATATCCACCTGTTGCTATCATTGTGCCTTTTGATACAAATGCAGTTAAACTACCATCAATTAAGCTTCTTGCAACTACGCCTAAACAAATTCCATCTTTGTGAATAATTCTAAGAGCTTCCATTCTATCTATGATTTTTACATTATGTTTGATTGCTTCGTTTGCAACCCCAAAAATCATACAATGCCCTGTAGCATCAGCAATATAGCAAGTTCTCCATTTTTTAGTCCCACCAAAATCTCTTGCATTTATAAGTCCGTGTGCTTCTTCTTTTTCTTCTATTGTTACTTTTTGTGCGTTTATAACAACATTTCTAGGACCTTTTGTAATCCTAGTCCAAGGCACGCCCCAACTAGCTAACTCACGAACAGCCTTAGGTGCAGTTTGAGCAAACATTCTTGCTACTTCTTGATCGCATCCCCAATCACTTCCTTTTACGGTGTCAGCAAAGTGTAAATCTTCATTATCTCCTTCGCCTTTATTGCCATTAGCAAGACTTGCTTGCATACCACCTTGAACCGCAGCTGAGTGAGAACGCTTAACAGGACAAATACTTAAAAGCGTAACTGATTGACCACTTTTAGCAACTTCAACAGCACTTCTAAGTCCTGCTAAACCACCACCAACTATTAAAGCATCACTAAATTCTACTTTCATTTTAAGCCTTTCTGTTTGTTATAAGCTAATACCAGCTTTTATAAATACTGCTAAATTAGCAAGTCCTAAAACTATAAAGAAAATACTAATAACCCATTTTAATTTTTTAAGAGTTTTTCTTCTAGCTCTTGCAGTATGCACATCATTTCCATCAAACCAGCCCCATTTAACGCAAAGTCTATAAAGACCAATACCACCATGAAGCTCAACAGCGAATAATAAAATTAAATAAAACGCCCACATATTATGATTTACAATTCTTTCAACTGCACCTAAAAATCTAATAGTTTCAGGATTAAAAAACATCATTGCAAGGTGCATTGAAGCGAAGAAAAACATAACAAAACCTGTACAGGCTTGAATAACCCAAAGCGTTGTATCTTCGTGTTTTATTAGTTTTGAATGCTCTCTTGCGATTTGCCATTGGCGATAAGTAATTGGTAATTTTCTCATACCAAGAGCAGCGTGAATAAAGAAAATAATAAAAATAATAAGCACCATACAAGATACTAAAGCAGGTTTTGGCGTATCAAAAATAGCCGAACCCTCAAAAAACTTAGCCGTAGCTTCAAAAAATTCAGGACTGATTAAAACGGTAGAAACAAAAAGCATATGTCCCCACATAAAAAGCCCTAGAATTAAACCAGTAGCACTTTGATAAAAATCAAGCTTAGCAGGTAAGCGTGATTTAGTGCCATCAACTCTTTTGCCTAAAAAATTTTCAATTTTACTAGACACTTTAACTCCTTTTCTTAAATTTTTCTCATTTTACTAATGTTTAACAAACGACCTACGAAAAAATATGTGGAATAATGAATTTAAACCACGGATACGCAATAAGTGTGTAAATTAGTAAATAAATAGCTCCAAAAATAGCACCTAACTTCCAAAATTCTGCACCTTTAATATAACCACTCGCAAACCAAATTGGGCTATGTCCTGTCCCATAAGGCGTTAAAACACTTATCATACCCATTGGAGCTAGCAAAAACATCATAATAAAAGACGCATCATAACCAGCAATTTTACTTGCAATAATTGCAAACACCCCAACAACTGCAGTAACATATGCAGTCCCAGAAGCAAAGAAATATCTTAATAAACAAAACACAAGTAATAATATAAATACTGCTAAAGTAGGACTAATACCACTTAATAAACTATCAGTATATTTTGATAAGAATTCTAAAAATCCAACATTTTTTAATCCACCTGCCATTGTTACTAAAGTAGCAAACCAAGTAAGAACATTCCACGCTGGTTTATTAGCTAAAAAATCATTCCAAGTAATAATATTAGTAACTATCATTAGAATAATTACAATTAAAGCAGTTGTAGTAGCACTAACTCCAAAAGTCTTTGAACCTATCCATAGAATCAAAGCAAGAATTGAAATGCTTAACATTAATAATTCTTTTAATTTAATTGAGCCAAGTTTTACTAATTCTTCTTTAGCCCAAGCACTAATTTTACTAGAGCCTTTAACTTCTGGTGGATAGATATAATAAGTTAATAAGGGAGTGATTAAAAACAAAATAATACCAATAGGTAAAAAGCATAAAAACCAACCCATCCAATCAACTACAGCAATACCTGATTTTGATAATATCTCTAAAGCTAGTGGGTTTGGTGCTTGACCTGTTAAAAATATTGAACTTGAAATACAAGTAGTAGCAAGACTTACCCACGCTATGTAAGCACCTATTTTTCTTGGTTCTTTATCAGGAGAGCTATCATACATAGCAGGAATACTTGTAGCTATTGGATAAATGGTTCCACCACTTCTTGCAGCATTACTCGGAATAAATGGAGCTAAAATTAAATCAGCAATAGCAATTGCATAGCCTAAACCTAAAGTAGATTTGCCTAATTTATTTACTAAAATTAAAGCAATTCTTTTACCAAGACCACTATTTTGATAGCCAATTCCTATCATAAATGAAGCAAAAATAAGCCACACAACAGAATTTGAAAATCCAGTTAAACCCCAATTAATTGCAGCTTCTGAAGTAATTTTTGCACCAACTTCGCCTGATTTTGCAGGTCCAACTTTAAATAATACTGCTAAAGCTATAGCAATAATACCTAAAAAAGCAGGTGGCATAGGCTCTAAGATAAGCCCTACAACTAAAGCAGCAAAAATGCTAACATAAATCCAAGCATTCATACTAAGCTGAGAATAATCAGCAAATAAATACGAAAGCAAAAACACAAGCAAACCAGCAACAACTGGTGCGATAAATTTCCACAACGGAACCTTACCTTTCATATTAACTCCTAAAATTAAGTTGAAATTAATATATTCCAAAAAAGCTAAAGAAAATCTTAATTTTTTAAATAATCATCTAACTTTAAAAAATTAATATCTATTTTTAAGCTTTAATTTAAAAACAATTTAAACTTAAAATATTTTAAGGTTAATTTTTAATCATCATTTGCATTATTAAAAGCTAAATTAGTAAAAACCAAAATTCCATTTAATATTTTTGCTTATAAAATATTCCTAATAATAAAAACAAACTTATAAAGCCGACGCTATAAAGTAATTCTACAAATAATTTGCTTGTCATTTTACTAATCTCCTTTTGAGAGATTTTATAAAAAATTATATTTTTTAAGCCAATTAATTAAATAAAATAATCTAAAGATTATTTTTTTGATACATTAAGTAACAATAATAAAGTAACTATATAATTTTTAATATTTTAAAAAGGAAAATTATGAAAAAAATAATATTAACTAGTGCTTTTAGCTTTAGTGCTTTTAGCTTTAGTGCTTTGGCGTTAGAATTTGGTAGTTTAGGTAATATACCTTTGAGTATGGGATATGCTGGAGTTGCACTTAAAGATAATGATTTTGCAGCTTATTATAATCCTGCTAGTTTGATTTATTCTAAAAATGGAGTTAATTTTAGTTTTGGAGCAAATTATAATCAAAAAAATCTTTTAGAATTATCTAATCTTGATAAATCTATAAATAAAAAAATTGAAGCAAATATAAGCAAAATAAAGCATATTTTTAATCCAAACAACAATTCAAGAGCTAATAATTTAAAATTTGGTAATTTTGGTAGTGTTATAGATGATTTTATATTAAGAAACACAAATAGCGATAATGAAGATTTAGCCTTATTAGCAAAAACTTTTAAAGATGAATTAGATGATAATTTAACTAAAGATGAACTAGACAATATAATTAGTGATTTAAAAAATAAAATGCAAGATAATGATGAATTATCTACAACAATCAAAACCGAACTAATAACTTCAACAAATAATACAAATGAAGAATTAAATAACAATGGTGTTGATACAAAATTATTAACAAATATAATAAGTGATACCGATACAAAAAATGTCTTAGATGTGATAAAGAATTCAAAAGATGGTAATGTTAATTTAGATGATTTATTGTTAGATATTGGAGATACTAAATTAGATACCTTTCTTGATGAAAATACCTTAAATGATATTGAATTAATTTATAATGCAGTTTATGACAATGAAGTTAATTTAAATATATTAAGTGGTTTAGAATATAACAATAATTTAGGGGATTTAAGTGCTTTTGCTGTAAGCTTATTTAATACGATTTCACTTAATACTTATGCTTCATTAAATAAAGAAAAAAGTAGTTTAATAATAAAAATAAAAGATGATGATAGATATATTTATTTAAAATTATTTAAAAGCAATTCACAACTATTCGTAACCAATGTAAGCGAAGAAGAATATTTAAATCATTCAGCAATGCAAGATAGTGTAAAAAATCCTTTAAATACAACAATGCTAATGATAACAGAAGTGCCAATTAGCTACGCAAATGGTTTTATAATGCCTTATGGAGAGCTTAGTTTAGGTGCTAGTTTAAAATATATGAATATTCAAGCATATCAAGTAGAAAAAGGCATTAAAATAGATATGAATGGAGTTAATTCTAAAGATATAAATATTAAAAATGATTTGCATAATGCAAAATCAACAAATACTTTTGGAATAGATATAGGGGCATTATATAGTATAGATGATTTTTCTACTGGATTGGTTATTAAAAATTTAAATAATCCTAAAATCAAATTCCATTCAAGTAGTATGAGATTAAATCCGCAAGTAAGATTTGGATTAGCATATAAATATAGTGATTTTACTTTTGCTTTTGATACTGATTTAGTTACAAACACAACTTTATCAAATAAATACAATAAATCTCAAATGTTAGGCGGTGGTGTTAAATACGAATTTAATGATTATTTTAATCTAAGGGGTGGCTTAGCTTATGATATTAAAAAAGATTATGGGACTATACTTACAACGGGAGCTAATTTCTTTAATATATTTGATATAGCCTTAGCAAGTGGATTAAAGTCTAGTAATTGCGATAAAGATATTTGCAAGGTTTCAAGTAAAGTGCCTAATTATTTTGATTTAAGAATAGGATTTGGATATAAATGGTAAAGAATTTGAATTAGGATTTAACCTAATTCAAATCTTGCTTAATCCCAACATTCAGCGTTTTTAATACCTAATTTTTTAGCGCTAAATACAGGGTCTAAACCTCTTTTCTTTTGCTCATCATAATCTTTTAAGCATTTTATTAAAATAGGACTTAATAACAAAATAGCAATGATATTTATAGAAGCCATTGCAGCCATTGTAATATCTGCTAAATCCCAAGCTACTTTTAAATCTAATTGAGAACCAATAAATACCATAGCAACCGCACTTATTTTAAAAACTAATTCGTTTAAATTGTTTTTTGTAAGGTTTTTAACATTTGCATCTGCATAGTAAAAATTACCGATTAATGAAGTTACAGCAAATAAAATAACAGCAAAAGTTATAAAATGAAGTCCCCAAGTACCATAATATTCCATCATTGATTGTTGCACCATAGGTAAAGCATTTAATTTAGTTTCGCCAGTTGATAATTGATTAATGTAACTTTGTGAGAACAATACTAAAAATCCAGAGCATGAACATATAATTAAATCAATAAACACTGAAAAACTTTGAATAATTCCTTGTTTTACAGGATGGCTTGTATTTGCTGCTGCAGCTGCGTTTGGAGCAGAACCCATACCAGCTTCGTTTGAAAATAATCCACGCTTAATTCCTATTACTATAACACTACCTGCAAATCCACCAAAAATAGCTTGAAAATCAAAAGCACTATTAAAAATCATTTTAAACACAGATGGTATTAAATCATAGTGCATAGCCATAGCAATAATGCTTAATAAAATATAAACAAAAGCCATTATAGGAACAATAATTGAGCTTACTTTTCCAAGTGATTTTGAATTTGAAAAGAATAATGCAAAAGCAACAACACTTAAAATAATCCCTATAATTATACTTGCATTACTAAAGTTATCAGGAAAATATATCTCAAATGCTGAAGTCATAGTATGGCTTTGAAGTCCATTAAATCCATAAGCATAAGTAATAATTAAAATAACTGAAAATAATTTACCAAAAAATTTATTTCCTAAGCCTTTTTCAATAAAATATGCAGGTCCTCCACGAAAACCATTTTCATCTTTGCTTTTATATATTTGAGCTAATGTGCTTTCAGCAAATGCACTTGCACCACCTATAAATGCCATTACCCACATCCAAAACAATGCACCTGCACCACCAACTACAACTGCAGTGCTAATTCCAGCGATATTTCCAATACCAACCCTTGAAGCTGTTGAAATCATTAAAGCTTCAAAACTACTAACATGGTCTTTGTTGTCTTGCTTTTCTTTTAATAATGTTAAAACATTACCCATCAATCTAAACTGAGCAAAACGAGTATTAATAGTATAAATAACACCTACAATAATTAGTGCAAATACTAAAAAATAAGTATACAAATAACCATTTATTAAATCTAAAAATAAATGTATTTCTTCTAATAAACTTTGCAAACGCTCTCCTTGATAAAAATTTCAAAAAATCATTATATATAAATTCAAGCGTTTTTGGTTAATTACTTATGTTTGCTGCTTTTATCTTCGCAAGCAATAATTAATCTTTCAAAAGGATTTTTTTGATTATCTGGCTTTTTAATAATGTCTTTTAAGCTCTTTGGATGTAATAAATTCATAATATCTCCTTTAAATTTAAAAAAAACGAAGTTATTATAATAAATAAAAGATAATAAATATCAAAATCATATTATTTTTTATAAATTTTAATA
>NZ_JAHCZC010000061.1:0-11379 GCF_018501135.1 Campylobacter sp. 2018MI13
ATCTACAACAATATTTCCACTAATATTTCCAAGCAATTTAGAATTAACAAAAGTAGTTTTATATGAAAAATTACCACTATTTATTTCACTTTCAACAACTTTAAAATTAAGATCTTTAATTTTACCATTCGAAGCTGTTTGACTTCCTATATTTACATTATTTAATGTTCCTTTATTAAAAATCAAATTCTTTGAATTACTAACAGCATTAGTCCATAAATCTATTTTTATGCCATTTAAATTGCTTTCATTGAATACTATATCTTTATTATCACTATTTCTATTATCAAATAATAAATTAAATTTTTGACTTTTTGTATTTGTAATATTTACTTTATTTAGTGTTAAATCACCTTGAAATAATAAATAACTTCCATTATTTATATTTATATTTAAATCAGATATGGTATGCGTTTCTGTGGCTTTACCTATAGTAATTACTCCACCTGTATGATTAATATCGGTTGGACTTTGATATGTATTACTAATTATAATTTTATCTTTGCTAATAGTTTCTTGTTTATTAGCTAATGGACTAATTAATCCACCATTAGTAGCATTTGCTACTGCATCAGCAAGAGCTAAATTACCCCCCCCCGCTAATATAAAAGTTATTAAAGATAATTTTATAGTTCTATTCATTTTCTCCCCTAAAAAATAAATGAAAAATGCTTTATTATAGTTAAAAATCAATATATAAAGGTTAATCAATTGCTAACAAAATGGGGGGGGGGTATTTATAAAATTAAAAATATTTTTAAATATTTTATATAAATATATTCTAAGTTATATAAATATTTATAAGATTTAATAAAATAAACAAATTATTAAAATATATCTTTTTTAATATCAACTTACAATTTTAATTCCAACTAACCCTATTAATATAAGACTTAAAAACATAAGTTTTAAAAAGCTAATACTATCATTAAAAATCATAATCCCAATCAAAGCCGTTCCTAACCCACCAATACCAGTCCATACAATATAAGCTGTGCTGATAGGAATATTTTTTTGCGCTAAATACAAAAATAACCCGCTAAGCCCCATTGATACTATAGAAAACACTATCCATATTTTTGAGCCATTACTAGCTAATTTAAAGCCAATAGGCCAACCAATCTCAAAAGCACCTGCTAAGATTAAGTATATCCAAGACATTAAAACTCCTTAAATACAAAATCTTAGCAAGAATATATTATGATTTAAATTCGCTTAATTTTTTATCTAATTCTTCGCTGATATTAGTTAATTGACTTGCAGCTTTTGCTATTTCTTCTACGCTTCTTGCATTTTCATTAGTGATTTTTGCAATTTGTGAAACTTCATTTAAAATATCTTCAATTTGTTTGCTAGCGTTGATATAATTATCCACGGTCTTATCACTACTAATTATTGCTTCTTTTAATTTTTGTTCCATATTTTTAATTAGCTCTTCGCTACCATTTGCAACATTTGTTAAATTACTAATTTGTTTAGAATTATCACTCATTTGCTCGCTTGCATCTTTAATACCTTGAACTATAACACTTATTGTTGCATTTATTTCACTAAGGCTTTTTTGAGTTCTTTCTGCTAAACTTCTTACTTCATCAGCTACTACGGCAAACCCACGCCCATGCTCTCCTGCTCTTGCTGCTTCAATTGCAGCATTTAGTGCAAGTAAGTTAGTCTGGTCTGCTACATCGTTAATTATTTCTAAAATAGATTTAACATTATCAGCATCACGACTTAATTGCTCAATCTTACTAGCTAAAGCACTTTCTATACTAGCACTTCTATCTATTTCATCTGTTAAAGAGCTAATTGTATTAATTGTTTCGTGAATACTATCAGTGCTACCCCTTAGCTCATTTTTACTATCATTAGCGCTATTTATACCTGATGATAAACTATCCTTAGTTAATTTACCTTCTTCAACAACATTTTCAACTATATTAAAGCTTTCTTCACTTCTTTTTCCTGTTTGCATACTAACACTACTAAGCTCGGCTGCTATTGTTTTGTTTTCATAAGATATTTGTTTTACTTCATTAATTAAAATCCTAATCTTACCAATAAAATCATTTATAGCTTTACTAGCACTTGCTATTTCATCTTTGCCTTTTATTTCTAAAAGTTTAGTTAAATCCCCATCTCCTTTAGATAAATCATAAGCTTTTTGGGTTAGTTCATTTAATGGTTTGCTAATCCAAATTCTAATAACAATCAGCCATAAAGCAAGGATAATAATACATAAAATAACTGCAAATACAGAATAATTTAAAACAACTTCATTTTTCTTATCCAATACTTTTGCACTAATTTCTGCTATTTCTTCTTTAGCTTCTACTAAGTAAATTACGCTTATATATACATAGTCATTGAAACTATCTTTTTCTACATAATACACCACATCTCTTTCTGGTCTTGTCTTATCAGCTTTCATATGAGTTGTTACAAATCCACCACCATTATTTGCTGTTTGAATTATTTCTTGTATGTATAATTTACCATTAGAATCTTTTTTATTATAAGCATTTTCACCAATTCTATCTTTTAGATAGTGCATTACATATTCGCCTTTTTTATTAATTACAAATAAATTAACAGAGCGATTTTTTAAGTCTAATTCACTTAAAAATGTAAGAATATTTTTATTATAACTTTCTTGATTTTCACTTGTTGAATGAATTTTTTTAGACATTGAAGTAATTAAGCTAGTAATACTAACTGCTGTTTTTTTCGCATCATCAACACTCATATTATCAAGAGCTTCTTGAGCGATATTGTCTAATTCATTCATACCTTTACTAGCTACTAAAATAGCACTTAAATTAATAATCAGTAATGAAACAAAAGCAAATAAAGTAATTTTGTAAGATAATTTCATATAGCTCCTTTAATATTTTAATAATTAAAATCGCTAATTCTATTTATGCTAAGTTAAAATAATGTTAAAAAATAGTAAATAAATTAATAAGAAATATATGTTAAAAATAAAAGCCCTTAGATAAACTAAGGGCTAGATAATTATTTTACAAATTCAATTGTAAATGTAGCGTCAGAATCAAGATAGCTAAATGCTTTATCTTTTACTCTAAATCTTAAAGTATCTTTTACATATTGGTTGTTTTCTAAATTAGTTGGAACTTCGTAAGTATCTCCAGGTATTTCTTTTTTAGAATAATCAGAAATAAAGCTAAATCCACCTTTAGCATCATTATATACTTTTGAATAATTACTTAAATTCTTAGAATCCATTTTTACAAATTTATTATTATCGTATTTAAATACCCAAGCGTCAGTTTCACTAATTTTGCGAGTTGTTCCTGTATTTTTATTTAAATCTTTAAAGAATAAACCTGTATAAGCAAACTCATAAGGATTTGTTAATAAATTACTTACATTTAAACTACCGCCACCATTAAACTTAATCTCTGCTTCTGCAGATTTTATTAAGAATTTAGGGTCTAAATTAGGCTTAGTGCCATCGTATTTTGGATAACCAATTTTAACTAAAATTTTACCAAATTCTTTTGCACTAAACTTGCTATCATCATAGGTGCTTAGTTTAGCACTTGGGTCAATTAAACTTAAAGCATTGTCAAATCCACTATTTAATCCAGTTACCTTAAATCCACCTTTTGTTCCACTTGTAGCTGTTACGCCTAAAGTTTCTGAATCAGCTTTAATAATTACTTTATTTACATTTGGTGTTGGGTCATACCCTAAATTAATATTAATAGTTGCGTCATCATTAGCAAATTTTTTATAAAAATAATTATTAGTATTTTTATTAGCTACTTGCAATGGTAATGCCAATCTTTCAGAGTCATTATCACTAAATGGAACATAATTAGTAAAGCTTGTATTTGTTAAATAAGGTCTAATAGCCATATTCGTATTATCAATTTGTAATCCTAGTGTCTCATCTGCTATAAAATTAACAGTAAGTTCATTACCTGGAGTTTGGCAGTTAATTTTACCATCTGAATTAATCTTATTAGCATTAGTAATATCTACAGCAACATTAGAATTTACGCATAAATCTTGCTCTAAATCTCCTATAGTAAATTTATTTTCAGAGAATGCTATTTGAGCGTCTGTTACTAAAGGAAACACGGTTTTTATATCAAAATTACCATTTGTTTTATTAAAATCAACAAATGTTCTAGCAGTAGCTTTTGAGCCAACTTGATTTAATTGAACTGAGTTTTTATCTTCTAAATAGAATTTCTTAACACTACCTTTTGAATCACTTACTTTTAATTCTGCAACACTAATTCCAAATCTATCATCTTTTAAATCCGCAGTGAAAGTTACATTATTGTTTGGATATTTTTTATCTTCTTTACCTGCTTTTTTATCAAATGTATCAAGTGTGCCTACTTTATAAGTAATGCTATCTGGTCTAATTGAGAATGTATTTGAACTTCTATCGCCTAATACTGAACATTCTTCAAAAATGTTATCGTATTCTGCAATTTCGTATCTAAATTGATAATTTTGATTTACAGCTAATTTATCTTTTAAATGTAAAACCATTTTGTTATCAATTGGATAATAACCTTTACATTCTGTAGTTGATTTTGAAAGTTTTTGAGTTCCGTTATAAATATCTGCATTTAACTCATCAGAACCATTATAAAACTTAATGTATTGTTTATAAAGAACTTTAACATCTGGTTTTGTAAAGCCTAAATATATATCTTGACTACTTGTTCTTGTATAAATCTTATCAGCTACCTTTGTATTTGAAGCAATTTTATTATTTTCTAATATTTTAGTAGCATCAATATTATTATAAGCTGTTCCAAAATTAATACCATTTGGCATTTCACTATGACCTAAGATAATTTCTACACTACCCTTTGGAGCACCTTTTACAATATCAACACCTGAAGCTTGAAACATTGGTCTTTCATAAGTTCTTTTTACTTCTTGAATTTTGCAAGCACCACTTGTTGGACATACTTCTTCTCTATTTGTTTCGGTAATTTCTTCTACAATTTCTAAAGGTTTAAATGTGAATTTATAAATATTACCTTTTAATAAATCATTATCATCAATTTTAGCTAGTTTTTTGAATGTATCTTTTGTAAATTTTAATCCAAAACCAGTTATGTTTTCTTTCTGAACTAATTCATATTTAGTATTGGTTGAAATCACTTCTGTTTTAGAATCTACTGCACCATTCGCATCTGCCATTCTTTGCTTTGTTAATTCAAAACTTGTTAAATAATATTTAACTGAAATATTATTTGCTTTTCTATCTTCAGCGTTAAATGGAGTTTTACTATTATTTAAAGCAATATATACATCATCTAAATTAGTAACTTTTAAAGGTTTGCTATCTTTTTTATCAGTTTGATTTGCTTCATTTGTTATTTGATAATAATTAGCATCAGGGATAAATTTAACAGCTAGATTTGATACTTGTGTAGTTACAACAGACCCTTTTCCTTGAGAATTATATTGTTTGTTAGTTACAAATGAAGGTCTAACATTTACACTGAAATTATAAGTATCATCATCTCCTAAAACAATACCTTTTCTAGTAGTGTTATTTTTGTGAATACTAAACACATAATTTTTTCTTACAATCTCCTTAGCATCATCTTTTCTAAAATCTTCTTGATTTAAATAATCAAAATAATTAGCTCTTGAATATTGTGATGAATAATGCTCTAAATCATAATTATAGCACTTGCTAACACCACCGGCATAATCATTCACACGATTGCCATTTTTATTATCATTATAATCTGATAGCAAATCACCATAATCAAAAGGTTTAATTTTTGAATTCTTTAAAATTATAGCTTCTAAAGCTCTGTCTTTAGCAAAAGTATTAGGATTATTGTTTAATTCTAAATATTTATTATAAACATCACAAACACCTAATACTACAGAGTTATTATAATTTTCATTAACAAAAATTAATTTATTAACGTCCCAAGAAGCAATACTATAAGTTGTTAAGCTACCATTTGATAAGCTAGAACAACCTTTCATTCCTTGAATATCACCTGCATTTGTTTTATCACCAACAACATTTGAAAAGTTTCTATATACCCAACCATTGCTACCTGCAAACTCATTTTGGTCTAATAAATACACTAAATATTGACTATTAATAACAGTTGGACTACTTGAAACTATAACTCTACCTGTTGTATTTGCATGAAATTCTTTATAATATTCTTCTATAAACTTTTTCTTATCATTACCATCTAAATCTGATTTTAACTTAACATTAGTTGAAAATGTTTTACTAGATGAAAAATTTTGAACTTCAGGTGTTCTAAAACCAACTGCAGCATAATATGGGTCGTAATCAATATCATCTAAGCCTTTTTGAGAATTATTTATATAATTCAATTCTGCTTCAAAAACTTTTTTACATACTTCTTTGTCTGTATTTTTAATTTCATTTAATTTCTTTTTAATAACATTATCTCTATAGCTATTAACAAATTTTGTAGCTTCTTCATAAGGTGTATATTTAACAGCCATTTTATAAGCTGAATACATTCTAGCATCAAAATAGCTAACTCCACATTGTCTTAATGCTTCATATCTAACCTTTTCTGGGTTCTTAGTAACATCGCCTTTTTGAGTTAAGATATTTATTAAATGGAAATAACTCGAATTTTCAGACACAATTTTGTAAGTATCATCACTTATATCTGGGTTTGCAAAACATTGAACATAAAATTTATCGTTCATCTTTCTTAGCTTAGCACAATCGTTTAAGCCATCAACACTTCTGTTGCCAGGCACAGAATTAATACATTTATTTAAGTGATTACTATGCTGATTTGCATTATCAGTATCCACTATACCTATTTGTAATTCCACTCTATTCTCTGCATTTGCATAAGAAAAAGCCGATAATAATACTAATGAAAACACAATTTTCCTATTCATATTATTCTCCTTAAAAAATTAAAGTTCTAAATTATAATTTTTTTTATTAAATAATTATTGCACTTATGTGCATTTTTGAATATTTTTTACTTACTTTTAGGTCTAAATACCTTTGGTGCATTTTCGCTCTCGTTTATATAACTTGCATTCATTAAGTCTAGGCAATATGGTATCGCAGGAAAAATAGGCTCTATACATTCACGAATTGCTTTTGGCTTACCTGGAAGATTAATTATTAGAGTTTTACCCCTTGTCCCTGCTAATTGACGGCTTAGGATTGCTGTTGGGACAATCTTAAGTGAGCTTGCACGCATTAATTCTCCAAAGCCTGGTAATTCACGCTCGATTGCTTTTTTTGTTGCTTCTGGTGTAACATCTCTTAAAGCTGGTCCTGTTCCACCTGTGGTAAATACCAAATCGCATTCAAATTCATCAGACATTTTAATAATCTCATTTGTAATCAGTTCTTCTTCATCAGGGATTAATGAGTATTTAAAATCAATTTCATTTAATAAATATTCTTGCATAATTTTTCTAATCTCTGCTCCACTAATATCTTCATAAACTCCTGCACTTGCTCTATCTGAACTCGTAATTATCCCTATTTTTATAATATCCATTTTTATCCTTTAAAAAAATATTTCTTTATTTAAAAGCAATTCATTTGCTGTATTTTTAATCTCTTCTTCATAAGCTTTTAAATATTCCTTACATTCTTCTTCTAAAGATGATATTTCAAATTCCACATAAAATTTGCTTAATTCTTGTATTTTATCTCTATCTTTAGAAAAATTATTGTAATTTTCGCCTAAAAATAATTCATTTGCTAACATTCCTGATAAAAGAATTTTGATTTCGTTTTTTATTTCTGAAAATGATTTTATATGCTCGTTTGGATAAAAATACTCAAATGTAAATAAATTAGCATAAATTAAATTCGCATCACAAATCTTTGCCATAGTGATTTTACCTGCTTGATAAATAGCTTGAATATATTGCTCGTTTTCGCTTAATTCTAAATCTTCGCTAATGCCGTGCTTTATCACTAAAATCTCATGTATTATTTCTCTTTCGCTTAATCTATCTCTTAGTAACAATTCATTTTCTAAGCTTTTAAAAGAAGCTCCACTAAAACCTTTTGAAATATAAGCTAAATAATCTAAATTAAAATCAGAACTTATTAAATCTTTTTTAACAAGTTGTTTAAAGAACTCTATTCTGTCGCTATAATTTGGTAAGGTAAAATGAATTTTTTTATCAAATCTTCTAAGTAAAGCTGTATCTAAAACATCAGCTCTATTTGTAGCAGCAATTACTAAGACATTTTTAAGCTCTGCAAAGCCGTCTATTTGAGTTAGCAATTCATTAAGTGTATTTTCACTATCGTTTGCTAAAGCATTGCCACGCTGCTTTCCAAGTGCATCAATTTCATCAATAAAAACTATACAAGGTGCTAATTTTTTAGCATTTGCAAACAATTCTCTAACCCTTTTTGCTCCAAGACCTACAAAAATTTCATTAAAGCTACTTGCACTTTGGTATAAAAAATTAACTCCACACTCATTTGCTAAAGCTCTTGCTAACATAGTCTTACCTACTCCACTAGCACCTGTTAATAAAACTCCTTTTATTAAGCAAGGATTGTTGGTTTTAAAAATAGAGCTTAATTTTCTTAATTCTTCTTTGGCTTTAAACTGACCTATAACATCATTAAAATTACTATCTGTTTTGATAACAAATCTAAATTCAGGCTTTAAGACATTATTAATTGGATGATTTGATATGCCTTGTTTTGTGCTAAGATTTCTTAAGTATATTAGATAATAAATAAAAATTATTATCATAATAAAAACTAAAATTATTGAATAATCAAATTCTATTTTATTTTCTACGCTTTTGTATTTTAAGATTTTTTTGATTATTTCTTCATCAGCTAAAATTTTATAATCTTTATCATTTATTGAAAAATAAAGCATATTTTCATAAATGTAAGCATTTGAAATATTTTTTAATTCTAATGATGAAAACTCGTTTAAAGATATATTTTGCTCTTTTTTACTTAGCGAAAATATTCCTAAAGCTATAATTGCAAGAATTATGCAAGCGATTATTATTTTGATATTTTTAGTAAATGGCTTTATTTTTGTCAATTTCTACCTCGTAATCTTTAATATTTATCCAAGTTTTTAATAAGTCTTTATCTGATTTGATTTTAATTAGATTAAAATATTGGTCATATCCTTGATAATAGCCGTCTTTAAACTGCTCTACTAATACTATTAAATCTTTTTGATTTTTTCTAAATTCATAATTTTTTAATCTAGTAATTTCTTTAATCTCGTTTAATCTTTGCTTTGAGATATTTTTATCAACTTCGCCTAAAGTCTTTGCTAATTCTACGCTTTTTGTCCCGTCTCTTTTAGAATACACAAAAGCGTGAAGATGAGTTATTGGAAATTTCTTAAAATTATTAATAGCATCAGCCCATATTTCATCACTCTCACCTGGATGACCTACTATATAATCAGTGCCTAAGGCATAACCTTTATTAGCTAAATATTCAAATAATTCTAAGTCTTTATAAGCTTTATTTCTTCTTTGCATTAGTTTTAGCATTTTTTCATTTGTGTGTTGTAAGGCTATGTGAAGATGTTTTTCAATAAAATCTTCGTCTAATAATTCTTTAAACTCATCATCAATTTGAACCGGCTCAATGCTACCTAAACGAACTCTTTTAATCCCATTTATTTTGCTAATTTCTTTAAGCAATTTTGCTAAAGATAGATTTAAATCTTTTCCGTAACTACCTATATTTGTGCCTGTTAAAACTACTTCTTTATAACCATTATTAGCTAGGGTTTTTATCTGATTTATAATTTGCTCTAATTTTAGGCTTCTAGCCCCGCCCCTTACGCTAGGAATAATACAATAAGAACAAGCAAAATCGCAGCCTTCTTGGATTTTAACAAATGCTTTTGTATGGTTTTCGTAATTGCTTACTATTTTTTCATCTATGAAATTTAGATTTCCTAAATCAAATTCCTTTGGATTTAGTATAAACTTATTTATATTTGATTTTAAAGACGCACCCATTACACCATCAACTATTTTGCTATCATATAAGCTTTTGCCAATACTTGCTGCAGCACAACCTGTTAAGATGAATTTAGTATTTGGATTATGATTTTTAATATGTCTTATATATTGCTTTAAGCCTAAATCAGCTTGATTAGTAACCGTGCAAGAATTGATTACTATCATATCAGCTTGTAATTCATCATTTATTATTTCATTATCTTTTATATAGCTTTTGATTAGTTCGCTATCGTAAATATTGGTTCTACAACCAAAAGTTTTAATATATATTTTCATTATTATCCTTTAAAAATGGCTGATTATTTCTTTTATCCATATAAATAGTTTGTGATGGGAAAGCTAATTTTATATCATCACTTGCTTTTAATCTTTTAATAATTTCTTCACTTACTATTGAACGCATTTTAAGAGCTTCTCTTGAATTTGTCATATACCAAATAGATATTTTAATCCCGTATTGCTCTAGCATTACGAATAGTTTCGGGTCTGTTCCTGAATTTTTCATTTGATAATGATTTCTCATTTTTTGAATTGCTTTTTTTGCACTATCGCTGAATGCTTGAGTATGAGAACTAGCTGATTCTAAAATTATTTGTTTTGCCTTTTCAAGATTGCTTGAAAAATCTATTACTATATCTATTCCATCCCAAACGGTTTTCATATAAGAATAATTATAATTTGATATTAATTCTGTGAAAATATAGTGATTTGGTATATAAATAATTCTTCCAGCACGACGATTTGTTAAAAAAGTAGTATATGTAACATCTTCGTATATAGTCATCTTAAGTAAAGAAATATCAATAATATCTCCTACATAAGTAACTCCATTTTTACTAACCTTTACTCTATCGCCTACATGAAAGCCACCACCAAATTGTAAAGTAGCCCAACCAAGTAAGCTCATAAACATATCTTTCATAGCAATAGCAAGACCAGCTGATGCAAATCCTAATACGCTTACTAAATAGCTTATATTTTCAACAAAATAAAATATAGAAAACATAGAAACAATAATAAAAGTAAAAATATTTAAAATCTTAAAAGAAGTATAAACTTTATCTTTATCATCAACATATTTTCTAAGCATCAAACCTAATAAATACCTAGCAATAAATATGCAAATAATAATTGCTATAAAAAATATAGCACTATCATATTGTTTTTTTATATCGTTATTTATAAGCTTAATTGT
Organism: Campylobacter sp. 2018MI13; assembly: GCF_018501135.1. Taxonomy (NCBI): domain Bacteria; kingdom Pseudomonadati; phylum Campylobacterota; class Epsilonproteobacteria; order Campylobacterales; family Campylobacteraceae; genus Campylobacter; species Campylobacter sp. 2018MI13. The sequence goes on from NZ_JAHCZC010000061.1 coordinate 11,204, forward strand.
GTTATTTGCCTTAACTTTAAATATCTCAAAAGCATTTGTGATATTTTCTAAAGCGCTTTTATAATCATTTAATTCTTTTATAGAATATACTAATTCTTGACTTAAATTCTCACTTGGCTCAATGTCATATAGTTCTTGTAAAAGCTTTGTTTTCTTATCTATTTTAGATACTAATG
>NZ_JAHCZC010000062.1:0-11353 GCF_018501135.1 Campylobacter sp. 2018MI13
CTATTATTATAAGTTACTTTAGTTTTACTCAAAGAGCTTAAGATTTTTTCATTTATTGAATAATTTAATACATCGCTTTCAAGCTTAATTAGATTATCTTTATATTTGACATCGCCATTTAATACTATAATATTATTTTCTTTAGTTGCTTTATTACTACTTAAATGCTTTTCTAAATCATTTATACTTAAATTAATCAAATTATCTTGATTATTTATTTTGTAATATTTCTTAGCATAAGCTATTTTTTCAAGCTTATTACTAAGCTCATAACCGATAATATCATTAGCTTCAAGGCTTTTAAAATCAAGTTGATAATTCATCTTATCAATATCATAAGGCTTTTGTATTATTATAAAAAAAAGCATAGATAGCATAGAAACTAAAATAATATTAAAAGTTTTTATTAACACTTAATCCACTGCTTTAATTGATTATTTTCTTTTACAATAATTTCAAGCATTTCATGCACACAACCATATCCACCTTTTGTATTTAAAATTCTTCCAAAAATTTTTGCCCCATCTTTAGGAATAAAAGGTAGTTTAACAGATTTTAAAAGGTCTAAATCGTTATAATAGTCCCCTATTGCAGCAACTTCATCAAAAGTAATATTTAAATCTTTCAGTAGTGTTTTAGCACAACTTAGCTTATCTTTAATACCACAATATACATATTCAATGCCTAAATCTCTTGCCCTATTTAAAACAACTTCAGAACTTCTTCCTGTAATAATTGCAAATTTTATACCCAATTCTTTAGCTTTTAAAATAGCAGCTCCATCTTTTACATTAAATTCTTTAATCAAATCAGCATTAGGAGAATAAATAATTTTACCATCACTTAAACATCCATCAATATCTAAAATAACTAATTTAATCATTCTTACTCCCTAAATATAAATGAACCTAGAAAATTAGCTAAGTTTATAAAATCCTTTGCTTCTTCTTCACTTCTAAAGCCTTTTAAAAACACTCTATAAAATCCATCGCTAGAATTTAATACTTTACTTGTATAACCTTTATAATTTGCATATCTTTTTGCTAAATTATAAGCATTTGCAGAGCTTTTAAACGCTCCTATTTGTATCATAAAATCTCCACCCATAATACTATTTACACTATTTTGAATGTTGGAATTTGTATTAGATATTTGAGGTTTAATATTGTCTTGATTAAAACCTAATATAGTTAATTTTACCCTTGCAGTGCCTTTTTTAGTCATATCTATTTCATGCGCTGCACGATTTGATAAATCAATAATTCTTCCAGCAACAAATGGCCCTCTATCATTAACTCTTACTACAACACTTTTTCCATTTTCTAAATTATCAACTCTAACCATTGTATTCATAGGTAAAGTTTTATGAGCTGCTGTCATAGAATTTGTATTAAAAGTTTCTCCATTTGAAGTCTTTTTACCATGAAAACCTGGACCATACCAACTAGCAATGCCAGTTTCAGTATCTCCAATATCAACCTTACTTGGATAATAAGTCTTACCATTTATTGTATAAGGTCTCATTGTAGCTGGAGTATTTGGTTTAGCTACTCCATAATTATAATTTTGGTTTAAGCTACTTGTAGTTGAACAAGCAGCAAATAAAAATAAAAAACTAGCGAAAACTAAATATTTTTTCAATTTTTAGCCTCCTTACTATCATCATATACTAATACAGGAATTAATAAGGTTTGATTAATTCCAATTCTATCATCTTTTAAATTATTATAAGCTCTTAAAGCATTTGTAGAAACACCATTTTTCTTAGCTATTGCATATATTGTATCACCTTGTTTTACCCTATAGCTTATTACATTTTTTACATTATTTTTAGCATACTTAATAGGATTTGAGTTATCTTTATAAGCTGCTATCTTTTCTATTGGTAAATAAGCATAATAATTATAAGGTGGTGCAAAATCGCCTTTAAATTGTGGGTTTAAATCTTTAAATTCACTTAAACTAATCCCAGCTTTTCTAGCAATTGACGATAAACTCTCTTTTGGTTTTACATCAACTTTACCTATATTAAGTGCCATAACTTGATTTAATAAATAAATATCACCATACTTAGCAATATCATTTTCTGCTATTAAACTAGTACTTAAAATCTTTTTGAAAAATCTTCTTGTTTCTTTAGGTAAATATTTTTGGTCTTCATCTAATAATACACTTAATTCATCACTACCTGCATTTTTAATAGCTTTTCTAACACAGCCATTTCCACAATTGTAAGCAAAAATAGCTAAATACCATTTACCAAATTCATCTTTTAGCCTATGCAAATATTTTGCAGCAGCAACACTAGCAGCTACAACATCTTTTCTTTCATCAATAAATTTGTCAATTTTTAGACCAAAATTCTTAGCAGTAGGTTCCATAAATTGCCAAACACCTGTAGCTTTTACTCCAGATTTAGCATCTGTTTTAAAATTACTCTCAACCATAGCAAGATATAAAAAAACATCAGGAACACCTTCTTTTTTTAAAATTGCTTTAATAATTGGAATATTCATATTAGCTTCATTCAATACTTTTGTAAAATAAAGCACTTCTCTTTCACTCATATCGTAAAAAATTTCCATAAAAGATTGGTCTTGTAAATATCTTAAATCTACATCAATACTTTTTAAGATTTTTTCTTGTTTATCGTATTTATCTACTGAAAAATTCGCATATAAACAAATACTTGTAACTATTAATAATATAAATTTTTTCAAATTAATCCTTTAAATAATTTTTTTGCGTTATTTGTTGTAAGTTCTTCTATCTCCTCAATTGATTTATTTAGTATTTCTGCCATTTTTTGTGCAACTAATTTGCAATATTTTGGCTCATTTAAAGTCCCCCTGTGTGGATGCGGGGTAAGATAAGGTGAATCAGTTTCTATAAGTAATCTATCTGTTTTGATTTTAGGTAAGATTTCAACTAAGTTTTTTGCATTTTTAAATGTAAGCACTCCTCCAATTCCATAATAAAATCTATCGCTTAATTCCAATAGAATTGGACTTGCATTAAAACAATGCAATACTCCAAAAGCTTCTTTATAAGCCTTTAATATTTCTAAAGAATCAGCATTTGCGTCTCTTATATGTATTATTAATGGTAGTTTTCGTTCAATTGATAGTTCAATCTGTTTTTTGAATACTTCTTTTTGTAGCTTTTTTTCTTCTTCGCTAGGATTTTTATAATAATCTAAACCACATTCTCCTATTGCAACACATTTACTATCTTCTAAAAAACTCTTTAAGTAGTCTAAATCAAAATCTTGTATATCATAAGGATGAACTCCAGCAGCAAAATATACATTATCATATTTATGTGAAATATCACGAGCTTTTTGTAATGTTTTTATATCAGCACCTGGAATAATATGAAGTTTTACTTCTTCATTGCTAGCATTAAGCAAAACTTCATCTAAGATATCATCATATCTTTCATCATCTAAATGCGTATGAGTATCAATTATCACTATTATTCGCCTTCATAAACTTCAACTCTATCACGACCATTTCTTTTAGCGTCGTATAAAGCTTCATCGGCTTTTTTAATCATTTCTTCTATTTCTGATTTTTTAGAGCCTACTGCAACTCCTATTGAAGCTGTGAAATTAATTGGTTTATCAAGATACATAGCAGGAGTTGATTTAATTGCACTTCTAATTTTCACTGCCATTTTAATAGCGTCTTCTTTCTTAATATTTTTAATTAATAAACAAAATTCTTCGCCACCAAATCTAGCAACCATATCCCCGCCCTTAACTTGTTCAAGTAGAGTCTGACCACACTGAACAATAACGCTATCTCCTGCAGCATGACCTAGTGTATCGTTAATGTTTTTAAATTTATCTATATCTATCATTAATACAGCAAAATCAACATCATCATTGATTTTTGAATAATATTCTTTGCTAGCCTCAAAAAAGCTTTTTCTATTATTTAATTTTGTTAAAAAGTCCTTTTCAGCACTTTCTTTTAGTTGTTCTGAATAATAAATTAAATCTATACTATTATTAATCCTACAAATAATATTCTCTCTTGAAAATGGCTTTTGAATAAAATCATTTGCTCCGGTTTTTAGCATTCTAGCACCAACATCATCACTTCCGTGAGCTGTTAAAACTATTATTCCTAATTGATTTTTATTATAAGATTTTCTAACTTCTTTTATAAGCTCTTCACCAGAAACTGCTGGCATTTCTTTGTCTGTTAAAATAAGTTTTACATCAGGGTGTTGTTCTAAATATCCTAATGCTTCAGCTCCGTGAGCTGCTGGGAAAACTTGGAATTTATAAGCTTGCAAAATATTTTTAATAATATTTCTCATAGCCATTGAATCTTCAGCCACTATAATTTTTGTATTTTCGTTTCTTTGTAAGCGTTCAATAATATCTATTATATAATCAACACATTCGCTACCTTCTTTTAATACATAATCAACAATGTCTTTATCCATAAAACTTTTTCTTGTAGCGTCATCATCAAGTCCAGTTAGAATAATACTTGGAATTTTCTTAGATAGAGCATAATCAACAACTTGACCATGCATAGCATCAGGCAAACATAAATCAAGTAATGCAGCAAAATACTGATTATTATCTAGCAACTCTTTAGCCTCTGCAAAATCATAAGCTACATCAAATTCGCAATTTAATGCGCCACTAACTTTTTTTGCTATTGCTTTAGCTAACATCTTATTGTCATCTACTAATAGTAATTTCATTCTTTTCCTTCTAATATGGTTTTTGCAAAATCTAAGGCTGATTGGCTGATATTCTCATCACTAATCATTCTTGCAAGTTCATTTGCTACTTCATCTTTTCTAAGCTCTCTTGCAAAGCTTTTATTGTTTTCTTTACTTACTAAAAAATGCTGATTTGCTTTTGCACAAATCCAAGGCATATGAGTTATTACAAATATTTGATAATGCTTACTTAATTTACTAATTACATTTGCAATACTAATAGCCTCTTTTCCGCTTAAATTAGCATCTATCTCATCTAAAAATATATAACCATTCGCATAATCAATAAAATCAGCAAAACTAGCCAAAAATGCAAGTCTTAATCTATTTAACTCGCCCGAGCTAATCTCTTTAAAACCTGCTTTATTTAAACTGATTTCAAATCTATCTATGCCGTTAATTCCTAGTTCAAATTCCACTAACCTAAGAGCAATTTTGTCTAAGTATAACAAATTTAGATAATCATTAATTTTACACTCAAGTTCATTAAGGTAAATTAATCTTATTTTTGATATAGCTTTCGCATCGCTTATAAGCTTATTTTTTAGAGTTTTAAGCTCTTTTTCAATATTGTCTTTTTCGTAATCAATATTTTCATAAATATTTAATTCTTTTTCTTTATCTTTGAGTATATTTAACGCATCTTCAACGCTTCCATAACGCTTTACTAGATAATGAAGCTTTTCTAATCTATTTAAAATCTCTTCAATATCTAATTCACTACTATCATTATTTAAATCATTATAAATATCATTTAATTCATTCATAGCACTTACAAAAAATTCACTATCAATATTAGCTAATCTTAAAAGTTCTAAAACACTGCTCTCATAGGCAAAAATGCCTTCTGATTTTCTTAAAGCTTGTTCTATTTTATCTCTTTTTGAAAGCTTGGTTTTAATATCTAATAATTTTTCATATTCGCCTATTTTTGGATTTATATCTTTAATTTTTTTAATTTCTAAACTTAATAATTCTTTTAAATCATTGATTTTATTTTCATCTTCACATAATTTTTTGTATTCTTTTTCTAATTCATCTAATTTTTTAAAATTATTTTTATATTCATTTAAAGTATTTTCATAATTTTGTTCTTTTTTAACTATGATTAAATCTAGCATTTTTAATAAATAATTTGGCTCAAAATCATCATAATTTTTAGCCGATAAATAGCGAATATTACTAGCATTTAGCTCACTCATAATCTTTTTTGAAACTGCTTGATTGTTTATAAAATATCTAGTAACTTTATCCTTTTTAACCCTAAAAACATTAGGATTAGAATTTTCTATACTTTCATCATTTATCTTATCATCTATGCTAATTTCTAAAAGACTTGCACTGCTTTCAAAAATTCCAAAAGCTGCTAATATGCTTTTAAAAATCACTGATTTTCCAGCTCCACTAGAACCTGTAAAAACTATAAGACCATTTTTAAATTCTAAGTTAAGTTCATCAAAAGTTATATTATTTGTAAAATATAATCTTTCTATCATCTTACTTCTCCCCAATTAAGCTTTTCATTTAAAACCCTAAAATAAGAGCTATTTTTACGCCTAATAATATTTGCTCTTACATTACTAAGCCCTATTCTAACGCTTTTAAATTCATCTTTATTAAATACTTCTTGCCCATCTATACTTAAAGTGCAATTTGCACTCATAACATCAATAAAAAAACTTTTAGGTAATACTATTGGTCTTTGAGTAAGCGAATGAGAACAAATTGGAGTTAGCATAAAAACACGGCTTAATGGATAAATAATTGAGCCGCCTGCACTAAGATTATAAGCAGTTGAGCCTGAAGGAGTGGAGATTATAAGCCCATCGGCATTATAGTTATTAAAAATATCTCCTTTAAAACTCGTTTTTATATCCGCTAATAATAAATGATTTGCTCTATTAAATACTGCGTCATTAAAAGCATATTTTTGTAAGATTTTGCCATTATTTAGCTTTATTTGAACACTTAGTAAAAATGGTCGCTCAAGTTTATATGAACCATTTAAAAACTCATTCATACCAGTTTCAAATTCTGTAGTTTTAAACTCTGTTAAAAAGCCTAAATTACCGGCATTTACTCCAAACACAGGAATATTAGAATTTGCTAAATATCTACAAGCTGAAATTATATTTCCATCTCCACCTAAGGATATTAATAATCCCACATTTTCTAAATCAAATTCTATTTCATTTTTTCTATCATTTATATATATTAAATATGCAATATTTTTACTATTAAGATAATTTTTTATATTATTTAATTCCAAACTATCTTCTAAACCTAATTTGCAAAATATAATTATTTTTTTAATTTCTTTATTTTTCATAATCTTTTCTTATTCTTTTTATTATAAATTTACAATTTTTGAGTAAAAATCAATTAATTTAATAAAAATTCATGTTAAGGAAAGAAATTGAGAACACATTATAGCACTGAGCTTAGCATTAAAAACATTGATGAAGAAGTAGTTGTAGCTGGATTTGTAAATAGCTACCGCGACCATGGTGGAGTTGTATTTTTAGATTTAAGAGATAAAGAAGGTATTATTCAATTAGTATGTGACCCTGAAATAAACAAAAATGCTCACGAAATAGCAAGCAGCTTAAGAGATGAGTATGTAATAAGTGCTAAAGGTAAGATTAGAGCTAGAGGCGAAGGTTTAGTAAATCCAAGACTAAAAACTGGAGAAATTGAAATAGTATGTAGCGAAATTGAACTAATTAATAGTGCAAAAGCGCTACCTTTTGATATAAATGATTTAAATGTTAATGAAGAATTAAGACTAAAATATAGATTTTTAAGTCTTAGAAATCCTAAATTATTAGATAATTTTAAAAAGCGTTCAATTATTACAACAGCAGCTAGAAATGCTTTAACAAAATTAGGCTTTATGGAAGTAGAAACTCCAATTTTAACAAAAGCTACACCTGAAGGTGCAAGAGATTATCTAGTGCCATCTCGTGTGCATGAAGGCGAATTTTATGCGTTACCACAAAGCCCACAATTATTCAAACAACTTTTAATGGTTGCTGGGTTTGACAAATACTTTCAAATTGCAAAATGCTTTAGAGATGAAGATTTAAGAGCCGATAGACAACCTGAATTTACTCAAATAGATGTTGAGATGAGTTTTTGCGACCAAGAAATGGTTATACAAAATGCTGAAACTTTCTTAAGAGAAACATTTGCAAGTGTTGGCATTACAATGCCACAAAATGTAAGAAGAATGACTTATAATGAAGCAATGGAAAACTATGGAAGTGATAAGCCCGATTTAAGATTTGATATGCCGATGATTGATGCTGCTCACATTTTTGCAAAGTCAAATAACACTATTTTTAGCGAACCTGCAAAAGATACTAAGAAAAATCGTGTAAAAGCAATTGTTGTTAAAAATGGAGATAATATTTTTTCAAAACGCCAAATGCAAGGATTTGAAGAATATGTTAGAAAATTTGGTGCTAAAGGTCTAGCGTTTATTCAAATGAAAGAAGATGGACCAAAAGGACCATTAACTAAATTTTTTGATGATGAAGGTGCTGAACTTATAAATTTCTTAAAAGAAAAAGCTGATTTTAGTGTAGGAGATGTAGTATTCTTTGGCGTTGGTGCTAAAAAAACCGTTTTAGATTATATGGGAAGATTTAGATTATTCTTAGCGAATGAATTAAAGATTATTGATGAAAATAAATTTGAGTTTTTATGGGTTGTTGACTTTCCTATGTTTGAGCAAAATGATGATGGAAGCTATTCGGCAATGCACCATCCATTCACAATGCCAAAAAATATCGATGCACCAATTGATGAGATAAATTCTATTGCTTATGATATAGTATTAAACGGAGTTGAGCTTGGTGGTGGAAGTATAAGAATTCATAGAAGTGATATTCAACAAAAAGTATTTAAATTACTTGGAATTAGCGAAGATGAACAAAAAGAAAAATTTGGCTTTTTACTAGACGCATTAAGCTACGGAGCACCTAGTCATGGTGGATTTGCAATAGGGCTTGATAGATTATTAATGCTAGTTACAAAATCTAGCTCAATTAGAGATGTAATAGCATTCCCTAAAACTCAAAGAGCACAATGCCTAATGACTGACGCACCAAGCAAAGTTGCTTATGCTCAGCTAAATGAATTACATATTGCACTAAAAGAAAGTAAAAAATAATTTTTACCCCTAAAAAAGGGGTTTTTATCCTATGTTAATTAGATATTTTAAACAATACAAACTTCGTAAAAATGTTAAAAACTTTCTAAATCTTTCTTGGCGTGATGCAAGTTGCAATGGTGTTTATTATGGCTGGGGAAGAAAGGAAAGTGGCAAAATAGCCAAGAAATTAGCTAAAAAAAATAATGCTAAATTTTGCTTACTTGAAGACGGGCTTATTCGCTCTTTAGGGCTTGGCATTAATGATAAAAATAGCTTTTCACTAGTATTTGATGATATTGGGATTTATTACGATGCAACCGCTGCTAGTAGATTAGAAAATATTTTAAATACTTACGAGTTTAGCGAAGATGAATTACAAAAAGCAAGAAAAGCTATCAAATATCTAGTAGATAATAATATAAGCAAATATAACAATGCTTACAAAGAATTTGAATTAGGAAATAAAGATAATGTTTTAGTGATTTTACAAAGTGCAAATGATCTATCACTTAAATATGGTTTAGCTAATAATATTAATTCACTTGATATGATTAAAGACGCAATCAAGGAAAACCCTAATTCTAAAATTTATGTAAAAATTCATCCAGATACACTAAATAGCAAAAAACAAAGCGATATAAACATAAATGAAATTCCACAAGAGTGTGAGATTATAAGCGATAGTTATAATCCAATAATTTTACTTAAAAACTTTAAAAAGGTTTATACAAAAACTTCAACAATGGGGTTTGAAGCTTTACTTTGCGGGTGTGAATGTGTGTGCTATGGAATACCTTTTTATGCAGGATGGGGAATTACAAAAGATAAACAAAAATGTGAGCGTAGAATAAAAATAAGAAATATTGAAGAAATATTTTATGCTATGTATTTTTTATATACGAAATATTATAATCCCTACTCTGAAGATATTTCAGATATTTTTGATACTATGAAAACTATAGTGCAATTTAGAGAAATTTATAAGGCTAATTCAGGGAGATTATTTTTCTTTGGGTTTTTATGGTATAAGAGATTTTATATTAAGCATTATTTTAAATCGGACAATAATCAAATAATTTATATTTCATCTCTTAAAAAACTTAAAAAATACAATTTAAATGAAAACGATAAAGCATTTATTTGGGGCAAAACATATGAAAAATCAGAACTTTTAAAATACTTTAAAAATGTTAGTATTGTTGAAGATGGATTTATTCGCTCAATTGGGCTAGGTTCTAATTACGCCGTACCCTACTCGCTTGTAGTTGATGATATAGGGATTTATTTTGACCCAAATACCCCAAGTAGATTAGAATATATCCTAAAAAATACCAATTTTAGCGATGAGTTAATAGAAGAAGCAAAAGAGATTAGAAAACTAATTTTAGATAATTCATTTTCTAAATACAATTGCTTAAAACATCAAGAATTGCCAAAAAGAAAACAAAAAACAATACTAATTCCAGCACAAGTTGAAGATGATGCGTCTATCAAATGTGGTGGTTTAGGATATGACACTTTAAAACTAATAAAACAAGTTAGAGCTGAAAACCCAGAAGCTTATATAATATATAAAGTTCATCCTGATGTAGTAGCTGGTAATCGTAAAGGACTTAAGGATGAGAAAATTATCTTAAAATATTGCGATGAAATTATAACTGATATTAGTATAGATAGTTGTATAAAAGCATGTGATGAAGTGCATACTATCACATCAACAGCAGGATATGATGCACTTATCCGTGATAAAGTAGTGGTAACTTACGGAGCTCCATTTTACACTGGCTGGGGTCTAACCATTGATAAAAACATAACTCCAGAAATCCTATCTCGCCGTGGAAGACAACTAAACACTAACGAACTAATAGCCGGAGTTATTATTTTATATCCTAGATATTTAAACCCTATAAATAATATATATTGCAAATATATTTCTACTTTTAAAGCATTAGCTAAACTAAAATAATTATTTGTTAAAATAAAAACCTTATTCTAATTACAAATTATCATTAGAGAAAGAAATGAATTATAAGATTTTAAATTTTAAAGAACACAAAGACGATAATGGATGTTTAGTTGCTTTACAAGAAAATGAAGAAATACCTTTTAATATAAAAAGAGTTTATTATATATATGATCCAAAACAAGATTGCATTAGAGGTAAACATGCTCATAAAGATTTGGAACAAATATGTATATGTTTAAATGGTAGTTGTGATTTTTATCTAACAGATGGTATAAATGAAGCAAATGTGAAATTGGATACCCCTACAAAAGGATTATATATAGGCAATATGACTTGGAGAGAATTTTCAAATTTTAGTGAAAACTGCGTATTGATGGTCATAGCTTCAAAAAAATATAATAAAGAAGATTACTTAAATAATTTCAATACATTTATAAATAAAACGAAAGAAATATATGATAATGGGGGGGGGGATATAAATAATAGCA